>JAZRPI010000061.1:0-8599 GCA_045649165.1 Eubacteriales bacterium
CAGCAATTTTTTCTATCGTCGCTTCCTCGTCTTTTGCTTGCGTGCGTTTCGTTTTCGCATTTTTTTATTAAAAATGCTCAACTCACGTACTCGCAAAATACTTCGGTCGCTCTCTACCGCCATATAGCTATATGTCCAAAATAAAAATAAAAAACATAAGTAGGCTTTTTTCTTTTCCCCTCGCACATTTTTATTTTTTTTTCAAAAAAATAAAAAGGCTTTCAGCCTTAAAAATAATTTTCGTGTCTCGCTACGAACAAATAGGGCGGCTTAGCCGCCCTACGTCACAATCCGCCCTTTTCGCTTCGCTCAAAAAAACTTAACGCTTACGCGTTAAGCGGGCGGTTTGTTCCTGTGTTCTTCGCTCGCCACTTCAATTATTTTTATGTGCTCGGGGGTGTTTTGTATCGCGGTGAAATATTTTTTTTTCTCAATAAGCCTTTATTTTACGAAAGCAGCGTCCGCAGCCCCCCGCCCTTGCGGGCGGGGGGGCGGAGATTGCGACCCGAAGGGGGTTGTAGGGGGAGTGATTAGATTTAGGTTCGAACCGCCCTCGTTAAAAAAAAACTGAAAAACAGATATGAGGTTGTGAAAATTTCACAACTTTTTTAAGAAAAAAGCAAAAAAAAATGATTTTTTTTAACGCAAATTTAAAAAATGAAACCATAATTTAGAATGAAAAAGGGTTGGCAAGAACTTATTAAAAACTTAACAAAGTTTTTAATAGCTACTGCAAAACTTAATTTTACAATATAAGGAAGGTGCAAAAATGTCAAAAATTTATGTAAACAAAGAACTGTGCGGATGTGTTATGTGTGATTTTAAGTATGGTTGCCCACTTAAAAACACAAGATTTGAAGAAATGAAAACAAAGTGGGGACATATACCACTACAACAGTGCGGAATGGCAAAAGCAGGGGTAATTATACACGACTTAGAGGGGTTAGGAGCTTACATAATGATACTAAGAGAAAGTACAACCCTAGAAAACCATTTAAAATACTTAATAAACAATAAGGATATGCTAGACTGGGAAGCCATAGGCAAAGACTGTATAAAACTATTTATAATGTTATACAAAAACACACCTAAACTAAAAGAGGTGTTAAAAGGTGTGCCTACTGAATTTGAAGCATATACTGAAGGTTTTTTTGACGAATGGGGAAGAGTAAAAAAGGATATGATCGAGAAGTTTTAACGTTTTTTAGGGCGAGTGCCACGCCCTTGCCAAGAAACCAAGCCAAAACTGAAAGCAAACCGCCGTTTGAGTTTTGAACGGCGGCTTTTTATTTTAATATGAACCCGAACGTTTTTTTTATGCAACGGCGCGCCGAAAAAGCCCAAGCCGACAGAACTTTTTGTAATACAAGCTGAACATTTTGTTTAACAAGCGGTTTGTTTTTGTGGACAAAACCCCGCTTTTTACCGTAATTTGGAATACAAGCCGCCCCGTTTTTTAAATCGGCGACCGCTTTACAAATGCTTAAACCGACCCTTTTCGTTGCGACCGAAAACTTTCCCAAGCCGAAACAAGCGGTCATTTTCCGTTGCGACCGAGGTACGTTCAAGCGTTTTTTTTGCCTAGTACCCCAAGCGTTTTTTTTCGTTTTTTCGTTTTGGGTGCAGTTCTTCTTTTTGGGGGAAATACGGCCGCTAGTCGTAACCAAAGTAAATTTTAGAAATAATGCAGCAAAAAAAGTACGCTAAAAACTTACGCCCTATTACCAAAGCCCACATTTTTTAACCTACAAGCGGCCGAGTGCGTTTTGTACAAGCGGCCGTTTTCCGTTGCAGCCGCCCCGCTTTTTGCCTTTTCAAATCCCCTTTTGCCTACCCCTTTGCCCTTTTGTTTTTTGCGTCTTTTGTGTATCGCCGCCCGCTCCCCCCCCACCCTCCGCGGGCGGCTCTTCTTGTATCCCTAGCAAGTTTTTCTTTTCTCGCTATCTTAAAATATTTTTTTTACTCCCCTATTCCGATTTCATAGCACACCTAAAGTGTGTGCTATTCGGCTTCATAAGGTCGTAAAAAAAAGAAAAAACTAGCGTTTTTTCGGTATAGAAAGGGGGGTTAATTGTCATTATTTTTACTTTATCTTGACTTTATTCTCTAGGGGTCTTAAAATTCAAGCTATGGCGACAGTAAACATTTTAACATCATCTTTTAACGGAAAACTCGGGGCAATCTATGGAACTTCGCAATACAAGAAGAAGTTCGTTAAGGCAGTTCCGTTTTCCCATTCTCCTCATAACCTAAAACAAACCGCAAGCGTCAGGGCTTTTGAGGTGTTAAATAGAATTTCTGCGACCCTCGGGAAAACTTTTTTTGATTATCTCTCCGTATCCGACAAGAATATGTCTAAAATGAATGCTATAGCCCATCTGTTAAAGCCTACAGTTCAAAATAACACTTTCAATCCTAACAATTTAAGTGTTGTTTTTGGTGAAAGTTCAACTTTTTCTGTTTTAGAAATGACACGTAACCCCGAAAACTCGACATATTATTTTAATATCGCAAATCTTGCAGAGGAACAAACCTACACAGATAGTGTTTATTTTATCGGTATTTTTAACTCACTTGGCAATTGCAAAGGTTCTTTTGTTACACACGCTTCTAATTTTTCAGCTTATGTTCCTTATGACAATTCTGTAGTAGGTTCTGATTTAATCATAATTTTACGTTGTATAAAACGCGGCAATAAATATATTCCTTTTGGCTTTTTTACAAATTTTGCAGAACTTCCTATTATAGATGTAGGCATTATGTATTGTTCGCGTTTTGATTATCCAGACGACTTTTCTTTATCTAGTGGCATTCTTTCCGCTAGTCCTCTAAATTTTGCAAATATAGAAAATAATATTATATTAATTACACAAATCTAAAAGGAGTTTGAAAAATGGCAAAAGTAAAGCAAATTGAATACCAATCTACACTTTATGACATCGAAGACGCGGCTGCAACCTCTAAGCTTGAAAATCTGTTAAGCGGTGGCGACACTTTTAAGCAATTAGGTAATCTTTTTTATCCGGTCGGCTCTATTATGATACGACAAGATACTGTTAACCCCGAAACAGTTTTTGGCGGAACGTGGGAAGAGGTAAAAGAGGGTGCTTTGCGTGTTACCCATGCTAGCGCAGACGTGGGCAAAACTTACGGTTCAGATACAACTCAGCTTTCTGTTGATCAATTACCATCTCATAATCACCCGTTTACACAGCCGACAATTCGAGGTAAGTATGGAGCTATAGGCTCGGCGGGTAGCAATCTTTTTTCATTTTGGGAAACACAATCAGGCATCAATACAGGCACGTTTACGGCAACGGGTGGCGCGGTTGGTAACAGCGGTGGCGGACAACCTTTTTCAATACATCAGTTATGTGTTTATGTAAAGGCTTGGGTTAGAACTTCTTTATATTCTTCTTGACATTTTATAAAGTTGTGTCATAATAAAGTTAGTCAATGCAAATTAAAGGGGTAAAAGATGAATAAAAAAACTTCAAGAATTTTGGTTTATGTAATAAACACCATTATTATTATCTTAAATTCTCTTATCTCATTTTTGGAGACAAACACAGAAAACACTGTGGATGTTGCCAAATACTACGATGTGCCCGCAATAACACGACAGGCATAAAGGGGGTAAAGAATGACAGGTGCTTATGTTCGTTCTAGTTTAGACAAGCAGGCTCAAAAAGAACAGGCGGCAAAAAAGGTTCAGGAGTTTGCAGAAAAGTCAGAAAAGGCTTTTAGTATTTTTACAATTGTAACAAATTTGATTGTTGCCGTTGTTGGGCAAATCATTCAATCAATTTAATAAAATACTTTGAAAAAAGTTTTTTATAAAATACCGTTGGTATTTATTGTTAATTAACAAAAAGGAGACTAAAAATTATGGGTAAACTTAATCTTCTTAAAGGCCGTTATACGGGTAAAGTTGGTGAAACTGTTGGTGCAAAATGGAAGGATAAAAGCACACTTCGTACTTTTTCAATTCCATCCAACCCAAAAACAGCTGCTCAGCAGTCTGTTAGAACTGTTTTTGCAGAAATGACCGCATTCGCCGCTCTCTTTGCAGACCAGATAAAATATCTTTCTGCACTGAACACAAGTGGAATGAGCGTCCGAAATGCAATCATCAAGCTTAACAAAGACCAGATTTCAGAAGGTTCTTTTAACAAGGCAAGCCTTGAAATTTCAAGGGGTGGTCTACAGAAACCTTCTGTGTCGGCTCCAACTTTTGCGGATGGAATTGTAACACTTCCTTTCGCTGCCCCTACTGCTACAAACTTCACAAATGCCGCAAAACTCATTGTCGTTTTTGTAGACGCTGCAAACTCAATTGTAGACGTTAAAGAAGCGGCAGTAGACGCAGGTACTGTTGCAAGTGCAAACCTTTTCTCAACAAGCGAAGATGTAGACGTTTATGCCTACTTCCTCGACAAGAGAGGTTCAAGCAAGATTGCGTCAGTAAGCGTTTATCAGTCTTATTCAGCTTAATTTTTCAACACCTTAAAATTTTGCAGAATAAGAACTGTTTGTGGACGAAAAAAGAGAAATTCTTTTAGAATTTCTCTTTTTTTTTGTTGCTTTTTATTTCCTATCTCTATATAATATAAACACGTTCAACGAACGAAAAACAAATTTTTAAGGTGGTTTAATTATGGCTATTCAAAATTTTATCAGTGGTGGTTACTATGGCAAACTTGGGGTAACTGTTGGTCAGCGTTGGAAAAACATTCGTACTATTCGTTCTTATGTTGTACCAAAAGATCCTAAAACCCCGTCACAGCTTGCACAACGTGGGTTATTTTCGAATGCGGTTAAGTTTTCACAAGTCGCAAATCAGGCGAACTACAAACAAACTGCTTTTGATACTTCGTCAAATACGTTGTGGGCTTTGCGAATGTCCGCGGCAAGAAATGCTATATCCGCAGGTAAGGAAGAGTTAAACTTAATCCCTCTTTATCCTCTAAATTTCGACTGTCCGTATTTTATTACTTCTGTCAGGCGTTCTTCTCTGTCACAAGAGGGTGTCTTATCTCTTTCTGTTACGGGAAAATTGCCTACAGAAGAACGTACTATGTCGGTTTTAATTGTTTCAAAAGATGAAGAGTTTAACCCCGAAACTGTCGGAATTTGCCCCGCGTATTTTGACCCGTCAGCAACCGCACAAATCACTATTCCCGCCCCATTCGGTTCAGAACTTTTAATCGGTGATAAACTACGCTTTGTTAGCGTAGATGATATAGACAGTGCCGCCGATTTAATCGGTGGTGAACAGTTACCTTTATTGTCATCAGATAAAGAGCAGTTAGACTTTTTAACGACTATACGCGGAACTCAATTGCTGGATGACGGCGTTCTCGTTGTCTTTTCACAGCCTTACGAAAATTGGGAAACTGCGCTTATCAATGCACAGCTTACATATACTGCAAGTGGCGAGCAGCAAACTTTGTTAAATGAATATGGCACTATTATCAACTCAAATGGCTATTGTGCCGTAAAATTTACTATTCCTTATGTGAACAATTTCAATAAGCCTATGCTCCCGAGCGGTTCACAAATTTTAATTAACTCTGTTTCGGTAGAAAACGCTACTACAATTTACAGTGCCGTAAATGTTATAGAAAGTTGTGTAAATGCTGTCACTACAGTAAACGTTAATTTACAGCTTGCATCAACTCCAACCGCGGGTTATATGGTCTGTATGCAGTCTCCTATTTCTTCTCCTTCAATCAAAACTCTAACACTTCCTGCCGTTGTAACTTTTACTCGTAATATTTCAGATGGTGGTATAGACACTGTAAACAAGTCCGTTACTTTGAATATAACCCCTAGTGGCAGTGGTTTTAGATTGTCGAATGCATCAGATTTTAATTATCCTAGTTTTTGGGGTAGTTCTATTGAATTTATGGCACAGAATATTGTTATGAATGGTGTAACTTACGCTTTCCAAAATGAAATGTTCTCTTATTCAAATCTGAACACTGATTTTGAAGAATTGA
This sequence comes from Eubacteriales bacterium, assembly GCA_045649165.1. Classification (GTDB taxonomy): domain Bacteria; phylum Bacillota; class Clostridia; order Oscillospirales; family CAG-272; genus RGIG1995. The sequence goes on from JAZRPI010000061.1 coordinate 6,003, forward strand.
CAATCGGAGATGACTTTGTTCTTGCTTATGCTTTAGTAAATGGCAAGTACAAATTCAAGCCTTATGCACGAATTGGTTCAGACAGTGGAGCAGTCGCAGTCTTTAGAACTTTAACTTCTAGCGATTTGGTAGAATTGTTTGCAACAACTGCACCATCGGGTTCATTCTCTTTATACATTACAGAAACGGCGGAAAAATCGCAGGGCGGTTCTAGCGGGTATATACACCTTCCTCTTACTTCTGAATATTACGGAAGTTTTGACACATTGCCGACAATCAATTCTTTAACGCAGGTTGATACGGAAATATGGGAAGAAATTACTGCAAGTATAGAGGTAGTTTATGGCGGTCAAACACTTTCGCAACCGGTTGTTTTCGAGGTTGTGACAGATTGTACTGTCCGCGTTGTGGAAGAGAGTACTCTTTAACAAAAAACTTAATATAAAAAGGGGTATATAAATGTTTAGTGAAAGTGCAAAATATTATTTGTTAAAAAGTGTTAACGAAGAAATCGCGAATGCGAATAAATGGGGTGAAACATATACTAGTATGCACGAAGCGTATGCAGTGTTAAAAGAAGAGATCGAAGAAGCAGACGAAGTTTTTAACAGTGCAAAACTTTCTTTAGAAGCTTATTGGGATTTAGTTCGGGGAAATGCAGATGAAAGTTGTATGGAGCAGTGTATAGTAGGTTTAAAAGATGCTGCCTATTCAGCAACAAAAGAACTCATCCAAGTAACGGCGGTTTGCTATAAAATTCAGTTCACTTTGAAAGAAGAAGCGTAAGGAGGATAAAAAAAAAGAGGGTTGCAGAAATCTACAACCCCTTTTACTTTATTACGTTTTAGTAATAAAGTATTTAATACAAAACCTATGTTAAATATATCAAATAAAACAAAATTGTCAAGTGTTTTTGAAATACTTCACACAGTTTTTAATAACATTTATTATCTTTCTCAAAACGGCAATAAATATTCTTTTGTTCATCAGGTCGATTGGCAGAAACAAAATCATTGCCCTATAGACACTGAATGTCAGTTTGTTTTAGAACCTAAACCGCAGTCTTACAAGAAAAAGGAACGCAGTTCCGTTTCTGAATTATTACACCCTTTTACAGCAGTATCAACAATTGATTTGCCAGATGACGAAATAGTAAAGTCGTCTGTTAATGTTCTTAAAAACAATCTATATTATTTTTCATATATAGACGAAAAAGGAAACAAGCGTATATTTACGGGTAACACGAAGGGTACGGCTCGATATAATAAAAAAGCCGCTTGCAAAATTCAGGACCAGATATCTTATTTTGCGTCTCTAAATTGGGAAACTTTCGCTTTAACTATAACTTATGACGTGGCAAAATACGGAGAAGATAGAATAGCAGCGTGGCGAGGTTATACGGCACATATAAATCACGTTTTGGAACATTTAAGAAAACATTATCATCTTGAATATTGTTGGGTTAAGGAAAGTACAAAAAAAGGTTATCCACACGCTCACATTGTGCTTGCTTTTCCGCCTGGTACTGTAAAAAGTTATAGAAAAATGCAAAATAACAAATCGTTAAAATATGGCTGGCTTTTTAACGAAATTAAAAAGAGAGTTGACTCTAGGGTTTTTGAATTACGCCCTATCAAAGGCAACAATGTAAAATATTATCTCACGAAATATATAAATAAATTCTCTGAAAGTAATCTTTTTGAATGTAGCGAAGAAAAGCACGAGTTGACGGACGAAGAAAGAAAAGGTTGTCTGTGCTTACTTTATACCGTTGTCACACATACTCGACAGTTTGGGATGACAAAGTTTAAAAAGCAGGAACAACTTAGCGAAGAGGAAAATGTTTTATTATCTACTGTATCACATATTGAGACGGTCAAAGAAGAATACCTTGCCGCCAAAAACGACCGCACCGCAGGTGCGGTTGCTTTGCACGCTTTGCGTGCAGACTTGATTAAGTTATGTATTAATCCGCCCTGTAATATGATTAATGACATTTATTTTGTCAAGCAATCTGTTCTTGCGAAGCACAATATTGAAAAAATAGACGAAAGTTTTATAAAAGAACCCGAAAAATGGGAAAATCTACGAAAAATTTCTACCCCCATCGGTTGCAAGGGTTGTTTTTGGTCTGAATTTTATAAAGTAATTGCAGGTCAACCGTCAAAAATTTTTGTAATTCTTAGAAATCGGCTCAAATTATCAGAATATCAGGCTCTCGTTGCTCATTTAACGCCGTTTTCGGATGATGTAAAATTCTTTTCGGCTTTGGAATTTATATATGATTATTTTATGGATTTATTTCATAATACGACTTTAACTTTTGCTCAGCTTGTAGAAGACCCGAACACAATGCTTTATATCGAAAAACAAAATTTAGTATCTGAACTTATAGATTATAGGGAGATGGTAGAAATTGCAGATATGCATTTAAAGGAATTATTTATACATAAATCTGAACTTAGAACAAAAAAGGAAAAAAGTGAATATAAATATTGGCGTAAAGTTTCAAAATATGCTCATTATAAATTATCGCGGGTATCTCAATTCTTTCCTAAAGTTAAACAAGGCTCGAAATCTTAATGAATAAAACGCTT
>JAZRPI010000062.1:0-5441 GCA_045649165.1 Eubacteriales bacterium
ACGTCTGCCGTACTTTCTTTCAAATTCTTCATCATTTGTAAGTATATATATCTGCCATTTATCAAGTTTTGAAAATACTTTGCCCATATCCGAATATAATTTGAAAACTTCATCTGCATTTGATAATCGTTCTCCATAAGGTGGGTTGCAAACAACAGTTCCCTTTCTACCTTCGGATTTTATATCAAGAGCGTTCATAGAAAAACAATCAATAAAACCCGACATTCCTGCCATTTTTATGTTATGTTTCGCGATTTCCAAAACGTTGTCGTCTATATCGGAAGCAAAAGCCTTGAAAGTTGTGTCTCTCTTTATTTTTGATAAAGCTTCTTCCCTTGCGTTCACGAAAACAGCATTATCAATATTATTGAATTTCTCAGAAATAAAACTATTATTAATATTAGGCGCAGTATTTGTCATAATCATTGCTGCTTCAATCGGTATTGTCGCAGAGCCACAAAAGCAATCCCAGAACAACACGTCTTCGCGCGGTCTTGAAATCTTTGCCATAGCAGCTGCCAAGGTTTCACGTAGTGGTGCTTCTCCTGATGCTGCTCTGTAACCGCGTTTATGCAAAGGAACACCTGATATATCAATCATCAAAGTCGCTTTATCGTTAAATATAAAAAACTCAATCTGTTTTTTTACAGCATTTTCTTCAAACCATGAAACGTTATAATTGTTTTTTAAGCGTTCAACTACTGCTTTTTTTATTATCTTCTGACAATCTGGGACTGAAAAAAGTTTTGATTTTATTGAATGCCCCTTGACAGGAAATTCATCGTCAATTTCTATCCATTCTTCCCAAGGCAAAGCTTTTGTTCCTTCAAATAAATCAGTAAATGTTAAAACTTCAAAACTTCCTATTTTCAAATATAGTCTTTCGGCATATCTGAAGTTTATATTACATCTTGCAAAGACTGACATATCTCCTTCAAAGGTAACTCTGCCGTCTATTGTTTCTATTCTTTTATATCCTAATTCATCTATTTCTTCGCCAACAAGCTTTTCTAAGCCAAAAAGACAGGTTGCGACAAACTGAAAAGTATTATCCATAAAATATCTCCGTATTATACATTAATATAAATTATACTTTTATTTACAAACATTGTCAAGAAATGTGTTTATAAATAATATAATCTTATTAAAAGACATAATTCCCCCCTTGACACAGTCATAAATAAATGGTAAAATATTCAAAGTAAAAGGGAGTAGCTTACGCGACGTTCTTTTCGCGTCTTCTAATCGTCAATACAACTTATCAAAAATAAGTTCGGTTAGTCGATACCTATGTATTACGCAAGACTTTTACAGCTACACGCTGTGAAAGTCTTTTTTCATAGCAAAATAAAAATTTATATAATAAAAAGGAGAACAAAATGAAAGCTCATTTGTCACCGCTTTCTGCCGTGCTTGAACATTTCAAAACGACAGAAAAAGGCCTTACTTCAAAAGAAGCTCAAAGCAGAATTGAAAAGTATGGCAAAAACAAACTCGTTGAAGCAAAGAAAGAAACAATCATTCAGCGATTCCTTAAACAGTTGGCAGACCCGATGATTATTATTCTTTTGGTCGCTGCAGCCATTTCTGCTGTAACAGCTGTTATTGAACACGAAGCACCCACAGACGTTTTTATCATTCTTTTCGTTGTTATTCTTAACTCTGTATTGGGTGTAATTCAGGAAAGCAAAGCTGAAAAAGCTATTGATGCACTAAAAGAAATGACCGCCGCTACATCAAAAGTACTCAGAGACGGCGAACTCGTACACATCAAGAGCGAAGACCTTGTTGTAGGCGACGTTATCATTCTTGAAGCAGGCGACGCTGTTCCTGCAGACTGCCGACTTATTGAATGTGCTTCTATCAAAGCAGAAGAAGCTGCTCTTACCGGCGAATCAGTTCCTGTAAACAAAAACATCGAAGTTCTTGAAAGCAAAGGCAACGACGAAGACGTTCCGCTTGGCGACCGTAAAAACATGGTCTATATGGGTTCAACAATCGTTTACGGTAGAGGTACAGCCGTTGTTGTTGCAACTGGTATGGATACCGAAATGGGTAAGATTGCCGATGCTCTTGCACAGGCACAGAACGAACAGACTCCCCTTCAGATTAAACTTTCTCAGCTCAGTAAGATACTCACATATCTTGTAATTGCAATTTGTGTATTCATTTTTGCATTTACAGTAATCAGAAACGGCGACTTCAGCGGCGAAGTTTTGCTCGACACATTTATGATTGCAATCAGCCTTGCGGTTGCTGCTATTCCTGAAGGTCTTGCTACTGTTGTTACAATCGTACTTTCAATCGGTGTAACAAAGATGAGTAAGAGAAATGCAGTTATCCGTCGTCTTACAGCAGTTGAAACACTCGGTTGTACACAGATTATCTGTTCAGATAAAACAGGTACACTTACTCAGAACAAGATGACTGTTACTGAACATTTCTCTGACGACAAAGAATTACTCGCAACAGCTATGGCTCTTTGTTCAGACGCTGAACTTGATTCGGAAAATAAAGCTACAGGCGAACCTACTGAATGCGCTTTGGTTAACTTTGCATACGAATGCGGCCTTCACAAAGCTACACTTAAAGAAAACGCTCCCCGTATCGGCGAAGCTCCCTTTGATTCAGGCAGAAAGATGATGTCTACTGTTCATAACTCAAATGGACAGATTATCCAGTACACAAAGGGTGCGCCTGATGAAATTCTCAAAACTTGTACAACATACGTTTCAGGCGGTGCTGTACTTCCCCTTACTGATGATGTAAGAAACCAGATTATGCAGGAAAACAAGAACAAAGCTGACAAAGCTCTCCGTGTTCTTGCTGCTGCTTATAAAAAACACGACAACACACCTTCATCATTTGAACCTGAAGACCTTGAAAACAACCTTACGTTCATCGGTCTTGTCGGTATGATTGACCCTGTACGTCCTGAAGTTAAAGTTGCTATTGAACAGTGTAAATCTGCGTCAATCAGACCTATAATGATTACAGGCGACCACAAAGATACTGCAATCGCTATTGCAAAAGAGCTCGGCATTATCGAAGATGCATCACAGGCTATTACAGGCTCTGAACTCAACAAAATCAGCGACGAAGAATTCTTCAACACAATTCAGAACTATTCTGTATACGCAAGAGTTCAGCCCGAACACAAAACAAGAATCGTTAAGACCTGGAAAGAAAAAGGTATGGTTACCGCTATGACAGGTGACGGTGTAAACGATGCTCCTTCAATCAAGAGCGCAGACATCGGTATCGGTATGGGTATTACAGGTACTGACGTTACAAAGAACGTAGCTGATATGATTCTTGCAGACGACAACTTTGCAACAATCGTTTCTGCTGTTGAAGAAGGAAGAAGAATTTACGACAATATCCGTAAGGCTATTCAGTTCTTGCTTTCTTCAAACCTTAGCGAAGTATTCTCAATCTTCACAGCAACAGTTCTTGGATTTACAATTCTTAAACCTATTCACATCCTTTGGATTAACCTTATCACAGACAGCCTTCCCGCTCTTGCTCTTGGTATGGAAAAGAGTGAAAAGAACATTATGGAAAGAAAGCCCCGTGATTCAAAAGATGGTATTTTTGCAGGCGGCCTTGGAATAGATCTTCTCTATCAGGGTGTTCTCGTATCAGCTCTCACAATTTTGGCATACTTTGTAGGTCACTTTATGGAAAGCGGCGTGTGGGAAATAGCTCAGAGCCCTGACGGCATCACAATGGCATTCTTGACAATGAGTATGGCTGAAATATTCCACTCAGTGAATATGCGTTCACAGCGTGGTTCTATTTTCGCAATGAATACTCAGAACATCTATCTCTGGGGCGCTATGATTGCCGCATTAGTACTCACAACTTGCGTTATTGAAATTCCTTTCCTTGCAAGATTGTTTGAATTTGAAACAATTTCTATGGCTGAATATTTCGTAGCTCTTGGCATCGCTTTCTCAATCATTCCGATTGTTGAAATCATCAAATTCTTCCAGAGACTTATCGCAAAGAAAAAATAAAATATAACAAATAAAAAAAGACCTTGAAAAAGGTCTTTTTTTATGTCTTTGCAAAATACATCATAATACTTGTCGGTACTATTTTCGCAAGAAAGCGATAGAACTTATAAAAAGCTGTCGGCGTATAAATAGCTCTACCTTTTTCTGCATATTCAAGTGATTTTTTTGCCACCTTTGCAGGATTACAATAAGGTAAAGTTTCAAACGTTTTCGACTTGCCGCCACTTATTCCTGCAACGTTCAAAAATTCTGTATCCATAGGCCCGGGACACGTTGCAAGTATATTGATTCCGCGTTTTTTATTTTCAAAACGTAATCCCCTGCTAAAACTTTTCACATATGCCTTTGTCGAGCTATATACGCTCATTCTTGCATTCGGGCAGAAAGAAGCGATTGAACATACATTTACTATAAAGCTTCCTTCTGACATGTACTTAAGGGCAACGCCTGAGATAGCCGTAAGAGCTCTACAATTAAGGTCAACCATTCCCGCTTGTCCATTGTAGTCCTGTTCATGAAAGTCGCCTAAAACGCCGTATCCTGCGTTGTTAACAAGTATCTTGATATCAGCTTGGCTCTTTATAAGCAGTTGTTCAAATTCTTCATAACTTTTGTAGTCTTGTAAGTCAAGACAAACAGGTACAATTTTCTTATCGGGATACATATTTGCTATGCTATCCAAACGGTCTTTTCTTCTTGCTATTATCCAATATTCCTGAATGTTGGTGTATTTTTCGCATATACACTTGAGATACTCAATTCCAAGGCCTGATGATGCGCCCGTAATTACAGCTATATTCATAAAACATTCTCCTTTAAGTATTTTATAATCTCTTTTCTATTGTTGTTGATTTTTTCTTGTATAACAAGTTCAAGAATCTTATTGAGTACTTTGCCGATATCTGTATCTCTATAACCTAAAGATTTTATATCATTTCCGTTGATCCAGAGCTGTCTTAGAGTACAACATTCATTGTTTTTGATAATACTATTTACGATATTAAGAATATCAGAAATATCATTTCCGTTTGCCTTTTTTAGGGAACATACGTCAAGTAAATTATCTACTCCATACTTGCTTATAAAATTCTTCAAAAAAGGTTTTTCAGCTCTGATTTCAATTTTATAATTCTTTATAGTATTCGTAACACGTAAGAACGTTTTATTGTCTGGTTTTAGTGATTTTAAGTCGTTTTCAAAAAACTTATCATTCAAAAAGAACAGCGAAAGTCTGTTGTATAGATTGTCTTCAACGTTTTTTATATATTGACCTACTCTGGAAAAATCTTTGCCAGTGAATATTGTATCAAACACTTCGCCAAAGTCTGCAATAATCTTGTCTGCATTTTTTCCACATATAAGCTTTGAAAACTCCACGTATAAACGTTCAGCAGAAATGTTTTTCAACAATTCTTTATTCTT
>JAZRPI010000063.1:0-5386 GCA_045649165.1 Eubacteriales bacterium
AACACAAGATTATATTTCTGACACAAATCCGCGAAAGAGATTTCGTTACAAAATATTTGCGCTTGATTTTTCAATGAACGCAGAAATTCTTTTTGACAGATATTTAAAAGTAGATATATGTATAACACTTACAAAAGACAATAACTTAATTAATAAAAAGCAGATAACACACATATGGGATTTAAAAACAGGATACCTGCAACTAAATATGCATAAAAAAAGATGACTTTTGACAAGTCATCTTTTTTGTTTATATTTTTTCCAAAGCATCTCTTACGTCACCGTACATATATAAAGTTCCTAAAGCAACCAAAGGACAACCTTGCTCTTTCGATGCTCCAAGAGCATTCTTTACACCGTCTTCTATAGTACTGAACGGATATGCCTTTATTCCGTATTTGTTAAAGTATTCAGCATAGACAGCACTATCCATAGAACGCGGATTGTCAGGTCTTACGGTAAACACTTCGTTTGCAACTTCTGCAATAACAGGAAGCATTGATTCTACGTCCTTGTCCGCCATAACGCCTGACAGAACATTAACTTTCTGTCCTTTGAAAAGTCTTTTGATACTGTCAACACAGGCGCGTAGGCCTTCAGGATTGTGAGCTCCGTCATAAATCATAAGCGGTTCTTTGTTTATTACTTCAAACCTTGCCGGCCAATAAACGTTTTTCATTCCATTTCTTACGTTTTCTTCAGAAATAGAATATCCACATTTTTGCAAAACCGATATACAAGTAAGAGCAGTCGCAATATTCATCGGCTGATAATCGCCAACAAGCGCGACAAACAATTCTTTATAATCCTTTGTATCGCCTGTGCAGCCATACAAAGAGTACTCTATATTTGTCAATTCGTTATCTGCTGTCGTATATGTTTCGCTATTTTGCTTTTCTGCCACAACCTTAATCGCGTTATATGCTTCTTCGCTGTTTCCACCAAATACGACAGGGCTGTTCTTCTTTATAATACCCGCTTTTTCGGTAGCTATTTCTGCTATTGTGTTTCCAAGAAATGCAGTATGGTCAAGCGAAATCCCTGTTATTACCGACATAATATTAGTTGAAATAATATTAGTGGAATCAAGTCTTCCGCCCATTCCCGTTTCAAGAACTACTATATCGCAGTTATTTCTTGCAAAATACTCAAATCCTATGGCTGTTATAAGTTCAAACTCAGTTGGACAGTCTGACATTTTATCAGCAAACTGTTTTACGTATTCTGTAACTTCAGACAATTCTTCGTTTGAAATCATTTGTCCGTTTATTGACATTCTTTCATTGAAATAACGTACAAAAGGCGATGTATAAAGTCCTGTCTTGTATCCCGCTTCCTTAAGAACAGATGAAAGCATTGAGCATACAGAGCCCTTTCCGTTTGTCCCCGCTATGTGAATATATTTCATTTTTTCCTGCGGGTTACCCATCATATCTAAAAGCTCTCTTGTTCTTTCAAGCCCCGGACGGCTTCCCTTCCAGCATACAGAATGTATATATTCTAATGTTTTTTCATAAGTCATTTTCAATCACTCTTCTTAGTCCGTTTCTGATTGCTTTATTTTTGTATAAAATAATAATTATCAAAGTTTCCGCCAACGCTGTTAAAATATAAGTACCCGTTCTTTCTATAAGAAGAACAACAAAAGGCGTACCAAACATTGACGACAAAGCTATTGTTTTTATGATTACGTTACCTACTATATGGGCAATAAACACCGAGAAAACAATACCTGTTATTTTATAACTCTTGAACAATTTGAATACCAACCCCGAAAAAAGCCCTATACACATAGACGCCAAAGTAATAAAAGGGTTGATTGCGAATCCGCGGAACAGACAACCAAGCAAGTCAGAAACGATACCTACCGCCGATGCTGTAACCGGCCCTAAAACTATCCCTGAAAAAATTATGGGGAAATTTTCAAGGCTTATTCGCCATGTATCCCCTGTTGGCGCAAGAAATTTCAATACTCCGCTTAAAGCACTCATAAGAGCCGCGAAAGCAAGTATTTTCACCGTACCAAACAGCGCAATGTTTTTGTTTTTTTGCATTAAAAAACCTCCTCACATTGTGCATTCCAAAGCCACAAAATGAGGAGAACAAAAGTCATCTCATATATGTAACAGCGGGATGCGGCTGATGAACCGCAACATTACTGCTTTCGTCCGTCTGACAACTCCCTGTTCAAACGGCACTTAACGCTCATCTGCCTACTCTGTGTTGGGTATATAATATCACACAAAAATATATTTTGCAATAGATTATAAAAAATATATTTTTTATCGTGTTTTGTGTCGAAAAAAATCAAAATACTTTGCATATAAAACAATGAAGGCTTATTAACTTTTTATGTAAAAGTAATTGACTTTACCTATATGTTAAACTATAATTTAACTGTTAATATTTTATTTATACATACAGGAGAATTCTATGGTTAAAGTAGCGGTTATTGGTTGCGGTGCAATCGCAAATTCGGCGCACATTCCTTCTTATATGAATTGTCCCGATGCAGAAATCAAATACTTCTGCGATATCATTCCCGAAAGAGCGCAGGCTGCAGTTGAAAAATATGGCTGCGGTATTGCAGTTACTGACTACCATGATATTTTGAGTGACCCAGAAGTTACTGCAGTTTCTGTTTGTACTCCTAATGGAGTTCACGCCCCCATTTCTATCGACTTTCTCAAAGCAGGAAAGAACGTACTCTGCGAAAAGCCTGCGGCAATAAATTTTGACGAAGCACTTGAAATGCAGAAAGTACAGCACGAAACAGGAAAGACTCTCAACATTGGTGTTGTTAACCGTTTCAGCGTACCTGTTAATATGATTAAAAAATATATTGATGAAGGCAAACTCGGTGAAATTTATCACGTTTATGCTTCATTCCGCGCTCACAGAAGTATCCCAGGTCTTGGCGGTGCATTTACAACAAAGGCACTTTCAGGCGGCGGCGTTCTTATTGACTGGGGCGTACACTTTATTGATATCGTTATGTACTGTACAGGCGACCCCACACCTATCTCTGTAACAGGTGATACATTCAGCCGTTTGGGCAAAGATATTCCCAACTACGTTTATAACAAGATGTGGGCAGGCCCACCCAAGCTTGACGGAACATTTGACGTTGAAGAATCATGCACAGGTATTGTAAGAACAAACGGTCCTACAATTACACTTCACGGCGCTTGGGCTCAGAATAACAGCAACCGCGAAATGTATATCGACTTTATGGGCGACAAGGGTGGTATCAGACTTCGGTACGGTCAGGGTTTCACATTCTACACCACAAAAGACGGTAAGCTCGTTGAAGAAACACCTGATATTGACGTATCAAACCACTTTGCTGAAATGTTCCAGAACGAAATCAACGCGTTTATCAAGTGCACACAGACAGGCGAAAAGCTCGCTTCTCATATTGACAACGCTATCATTTCCGCAAAGATTCTTCAGGGTATCTACGATTCTTCTGCACAGAAACAGGAAATCAAGCTCTGATACAATCTACAAATATTTAAGACACTCTGCAAAGAGTGTCTTTTTTATTGACAATATTATCAATAAAAGGTATAATTGCAACATAGGTGGTGAGTTGTATGAGTAATCAGCCTTTGGCAGACAGAATAAGACCGCAGTCTTTTAGTGATATGGTCGGTCAGAAACACCTTTTTGGTGAAAACGGTGCTATAACCCGTATGGATAAAAATAATTACATTACGAATATGATATTCTACGGCCCCCCAGGAACAGGAAAGACTACCGCCGCAAATATAATTGCAAAAAAAAGCGGTATGAAGCTATATTCGCTTAACGCTACGTCGGCATCATTGAACGACGTACGAGACATTATTGCTCAGACAGGAACACTGTTTGGCACAAGCGGAATTTTGCTTTACCTTGACGAAATACAGTATTTCAATAAGAAACAGCAGCAATCTCTTCTTGAATATATGGAAGACGGCAGAATTACCCTTATTGCATCTACCACGGAAAATCCCTTTTTCTATATATACAATTCAATTCTCTCACGTTCTGCTGTGTTTGAATTTAAATCGGTTACAAAAGAAGATATGCTCCCCGCATTAGTTCGTGGACTTGATATACTTAACGGAGAGCACAACAAAAATATCACAGCAAAAGAAAATGCGCTTCTGCAAATTGCAAAATGCGCTTCGGGCGATGTTAGACGAGCGCTAAACACTCTTGAAAACGTATATATGACTGCAGACAGCGAAATAACCCCTGACCTTATAGATTCATTTATCCCTGAAGTAAGTTCTGTATATGACAGACATGGAGACGCGCATTACGATATGCTGTCGGCGTTACAGAAATCTATCCGCGGAAGCGACCCTGACGCCGCTGTATTCTATCTCGTAAAACTTCTTGAAAACGGCGATATGATTTCTGCGTGCAGACGCTTGCAAGTAATTGCAAGCGAAGATATAGGTCTTGCCTACCCCTTAGCGCCCGTTATGGTCAAAAGCTGTATCGACAGCGCTTTCAATGTAGGTATGCCTGAAGCGAGAATCCCACTTGCAAACGCTACCGTCTTCCTTGCAACCTGTCCTAAATCAAACTCTGCCTATATGGCTTACGCCTTGGCAAAAGAAGACATCGAAAAAGGCAACGGGAACCAAGTGCCAAGATTGTTCCAAGCAAAATATCACGATGAATACAAATATCCGCACGACTTCCCCAACAGCTACGTCGAGCAGAAATATCTGCCTGATGATGCCACTGGTAATTATTACACGTTTGGCAACAACAAGCAAGAACAGGCAGCAAAAGCATATTGGGATTTAATCAAAGGTAAAAAATAAAAAGCATTTACTCTGAAAAAGAGTAAATGCTTTTTTCTTTATATGGTATTTCAAAGCTGTTTTTTTATTTTTGCCAATGCTCCCTTTTCAAGTCTTGATACCTGAGCTTGTGATATGCCTATTTCATCGGCAATTTCCATTTGAGTTTTACCGTTAAAAAAACGCATATTGATAATTGCTCTTTCCCTTTCTCCCAGTTTTTTCAAGGCTTCTTTTATCGCAATATCTTCAAGCCACATTTCATCGGTGTTTTTTTCGTCTTTAACCTGGTCCATAACGTATAAAGAATCTGACGATGAGCCGTCGTTGTAAACAGGCTCAAACAACGAAATAGGTTCCATAATCGCTTCTAAGGCATTTACGATTTCTTCTTTCGTATGCTCTTCTCCGCTTTCGTTAATTCTTTTTGTTATTTCTTCAAATGTAGGCTCTCTTGATAACTCCTTTGACAGCTGTTCTTTGATTTGAAGAGCTTTATATGCAAGGTCTTTGACTGAACGACTTACTCTTATACTGCTGTTGTCTCTTAGATATCTTTTTACTTCCCCTATAATCATAGGGAC
>JAZRPI010000064.1:0-5496 GCA_045649165.1 Eubacteriales bacterium
TCCATAACGGGACATATTATACCTTTGAAGCCTTTTAGGTTATAAGCCAAAGCTTCTAAAGTAGATACGCCGACACATATTTTATTTTTTCCGAACGCTAAACCTTTTAATAAAGATACGCCGATTCTTACACCCGTAAAAGAGCCGGGACCGTCGGATATCGCAAACATATCAATATCGTCAATATTCATCTGCGCTGTTTTTAAAGCGTTCTCAACCATAGGCAAAAGAGTTTCGCTGTGATTTAAGCCTGCTGTAACTGAATATACAGTAATCAGTCTTTCGTCTTCACAAAGACTCACAGAAGCTGTCTTTGCCGTAGAATCAAGAGCAAGTATTTTCATATAATATCACTCCGATATTTTTTCTATTGTCAAGTTTCTGCCACATCCGTCGTCCGTCTTGGTTATTTCAACCTTATAGTATGACTTCGGAATAGCAAAAGGAATATTTTCACACCATTCGGCAACAATAATGCAGTTTCTGTAATCATAGAACCCTGTCGATTCAAGGTCGTCTTCACTCGTTATGCGATACATATCATAGTGACAAATTTTGTATATGCCCTTGTATTCGTTAACAAGCGCATACGTAGGACTCTGCACAAAATCATCGGGACATATTACAGATGCAAGACCACGAACAAAAACAGTCTTGCCAACACCGACGTCGCCGTACAATGCAATAAATATATTATCATTTTCGCCCGACTGCATATCCTTGATTACAGATTCGGCAAATTGTGCCGCAACAGCCTCCGTCTCTTCGGGGGCTGTTGTTGCAATATTTTTTATTGTTTCAATCATATCAGAAAAGACCTGTGATGATGCCGTCATCATCAACGTCGATGTTTTCTGCTGCGGGAACTCTGGGAAGTCCGGGCATTGTCATAATGTTACCTGTCAACATTACGATAAATCCTGCACCCGCTGAAAGTGTTACGTCACGAACAGTAACTGTAAAGTTCTTGGGTCTTCCGAGAAGTGTCGGGTCATCAGAAAGCGAATACTGAGTCTTTGCAACACAAATCGGATATTTCTTATATTTTTCATCAAGAGATTCAATCTGCTTGATAGCGTTAAGTGCGGGACCTGTAAACGTTACGCCGTCAGCACCGTAGATTTCTTTTGCAATCTTTTCAAACTTTTCGCAGATAGGAAGGTCTTCGTCGTAAAGGTACTTGAAGTTTGATTCTTTTTCACAAGAAGCAACAACCTTTTCTGCAAGCTCGATACCGCCTTCGCCACCTTTTGCGAACACGTCGGAAAGTGCGAATTCTGCGCCCATACGCTTACAAGTATCTTCAATAAACTTGAGTTCAGCTTCGCTGTCTGTGTCAAAGCGGTTGATTGCAACAACACAGGGTACGCCGAATTTTGCAATATTGTCAATATGAGCTTCAAGGTTGCATATACCTTTCTTGAGAGCTTCAAGGTTTTCTGTTTTAAGTTCTGTCTTGGGTACTCCACCGTTATACTTCAACGCTCTTACAGTAGCAACAAGAACTATTACAGAAGGTGCAAGACCTGCCATACGGCACTTGATGTCAAGGAACTTTTCTGCACCAAGGTCAGCACCAAAGCCTGCTTCTGTAATTGCATAGTCACCAAGCTTGAGAGCAAGTTTTGTAGCTCTTACAGAGTTACAGCCGTGAGCTATGTTAGCGAAAGGACCGCCGTGAATAAGCGCGGGTGTGTTTTCGAGTGTCTGCACTAAGTTAGGCTTGAGCGCGTCTTTGAGAAGAGCTGTCATAGCGCCGTTTGCCTTAATATCGCGGCAGTATACGGGAGAGCCGTCATACTTGTACGCAATAAGAATATTACCGAGTCTTTCTTTCAAATCTGTTACAGAGTCAGCAAGACAAAGAATAGCCATAACTTCACTTGCAACAGTAATCATAAAGTGGTCTTCACGCGGAATACCGTCAACCTTTGAGCCAAGGCCGCAGATTGTGTTACGAAGCGCTCTGTCGTTTGTATCTGTTACTCTCTTGAAGAGAATTCTTCTCTGGTCAATGCCGAGAGCATTACCCTGATGAATGTGGTTATCAAGCATAGCGCAAAGAAGGTTGTTTGCAGCAGTAATTGCGTGGAAGTCACCCGTAAAGTGAAGGTTGATATCTTCCATGGGAACTACCTGAGCATAGCCGCCGCCTGCAGCTCCGCCTTTAACACCGAACACAGGTCCGAGAGAAGGTTCACGAAGAGCGATTACGGCTTTTTTGCCTATCTTCTCCATAGCCTGTCCGAGACCGATTGAAGTTGTTGTTTTGCCTTCGCCTGCGGGAGTAGGGTTAATTGCAGTAACGAGAACGAGTTTGCCGTCCTTTTTATCTACATTACGCTTTATAAAATCGTTTGTAATTTTCGCCTTATACTTGCCGTAGAGTTCAAGTTCATCAGGCTGAACGCCCAACTTTTCAGCAATTTCAGTTATAGGCTTCATCGAAGCGTTTTGAGAAATTTGAATATCAGTAAGCATTATTTATGCCCTCCTAATAATAAAATCAATATAATTAATTATAATTATAACACATAATTCCAAAAATGTAAAATGATATAACAAAAATTTTTGAAAAAAAGACAATTTTTTATATTTTTATTCCCCCCTGTATTCCACCACCCTTTTACACTACTTTACAGAACAAAAAAACTATGCTATACTATACCAACATATTTGTTCTTTATATTCACTTCTGCCCGTGGCACAAGTGAATAAAAAATATTTTTTTGAAAAAACATTTTCAAAAATTATATCTCTGCCCGTGGCACAGTTGGATAGCGCGTCAGACTCCGACTCTGAAGGCCGCTGGTTCGAATCCAGTCGGGCAGGCCAAAAAACGACTTGTTGTCACAAGTCGTTTTTTTATCCATTGCGAAAGCAATGGTATATCATCACGCATTAGCGTGCATCTCATCACCGAAGGTGTATAGCATCAGCCGTAGGCTGTATTTCTTTTCGCAATGATGATATACAAGACTTTGTCTTGATGATATGCAATTTCTTCGAAATTGATGATATACACGGCTTTGCCGTGATAAAAAATAACATAACTGCATTGAAGATTTCTAAATTTTATGCTATAATAAATTATAAACTTCCCTTTAAGGAGATTATTTATGTCATCTATTATCACTACGTTTGCACTTGGCATTCTTTGTATAATTCTCGGCATTTCAAACAGAATGGGCAATATATCTTCATTACACTTATATCACAGAAAACGCGTAACAGAGCAAGACCGTCTCCCGTTCGGAAAAATGGTTGGTCTCGGTACGATTATATGTGGTTGTTCTATTTCTGGATTCAGTGTTTTTAATGCTATAACTTATTTTACAAACAAGCAGATTTTCGCTCTGCTCGGCTCTATCGTTATGGTTATAGGCCTTGCCGTAGGTCTTGCAATTTCTTTCAAAGCAATGATAAAATACAACAAAGGCATATTTTGAACTATATCCACTTTATCTTTATAAAAAAAAGCACTTCTGACGAAGTGCTTTTTAATTATTCCCTTTTTGCCTTTTCTGCATTTTTTTCCAGCTTATAAATCCGTATATATCATTCACAAAAAACACTACGAAGCATACAAAAACCGATATATAAGTAACATCTTTTATTGACGCCAAAATCCATAAAACAATTAAAACCAAGTCATTCAAAGCATAACATAATGCAAAGTACGGACTTCTTCTGAACGTCAGATATGCAGCAACAAATGACGTTGTTACAGAAAGAGTGCTTGGCAAAAGATTTGCCGTATTAAAGTGTTTTAGTATGTAGTAAAAAACCAATGTTATAACCAATGATAACACAAGCATAAAAGCTGTTTCTTTTTTGCTTATAGTATTTACTTTAACTTCCATTCTCTTCTTGTTGTATGGATTTTTCAACCAAGAAACAAGAGATACAACAGCCATAGGAAGCGTCATTCCGAGATATGTTATCATTTCTCCGTAATACGCAAACGTGTATGATATAAAGCCGTATAACATACTAAAAACAATCATCAATATCTGTCCTATGGGGTTACCTTTTGCGCAAAAAATAAGAGAAGTAATACCAATCACTGTTGCAACTAAAGCAAAATAATTTTCTCTGTCAAACACAATAAAAGCCGTAATTGTTAATATAACAGACATTCCCCACAGCATTTGCTCAAATTTTGTAAAATAGCTTAACTTTTTCATAATACTCCTAAAAAAAGCATTCGCATACACATCTTCTAAGACCTAACGATGTGCAAACGAATGCTTTTAATAAATGCATTTCTCTACCCGGTGGCAGTTTGCTTAATTCAATTATTTCTTTTTGAAGAAGCCGAACAAGCCTTTGCTTTCTTCTACAGGTTCTTCAACCTTTACTTCTTCAACCTTTTTTGCTTCCTGTACGGGTTTGTTTTCTTCTCTGTTGTACTGACGTCTGTTGTTGTCGTAAGGACGTCTTTCGCCATTGTTGTTTGTTCTGGGTCTCTGCTGCTGGGGGCGTCTTTCTTCGTAACCTTCAGGCTTAGGCATAGCGTCTCTTCTTGAAAGATTAAGTCTGCCCTTTTCGTCTGTACCCATAAACTTAACAGTGATTACGTCGCCTTCGTTGCAAACGTCTTCAACCTTTTCTACTCTCTTGTAGTCAAGCTTGCTGATGTGAACAAGACCTTCTTTACCGGGAGCAAATTCAACGAACGCGCCAATCGGAATAACTCTTGTTACCTTACCTGTATAAACAGCGCCAACTTCAGGTTCAAATACGATACCGTCAATGATTGCTTTTGCAGCGTAAGCGCTGTCTCTGTTAACTGCAGAAATGTAGATTGTACCGTCATCTTCGATGTCAATCTTTGCACCTGTGTCAGCAACAATCTTCTGAATAACCTTACCGCCTGAACCGATAACTTCTCTGATTTTATCGGGGTCAATGTGCATTGTGAGCATCTTGGGAGCATATTCAGAAACGTCTTCTCTTGCTTCAGGAATAGCCTTGAGAATGATTTCATCAATGATATAATCTCTACCCTTGTGTGTAACTTCAAGAGCGTTCTTGATGATTTCAGGTGTCAAACCGTCAATCTTAAGGTCCATCTGAATTGATGTGATACCCTTGTGTGTACCTGCTACCTTAAAGTCCATATCGCCATAGAAGTCTTCAAGACCCTGAATGTCAATCATTGTCATCCAACGTTCGCCTTCTGTGATAAGACCGCAAGAAATACCTGCAACGGGAGCCTTAATCGGAACACCTGCATCCATAAGAGCCAATGTAGAACCGCAAACAGATGCCTGAGAAGTTGAACCGTTTGAGCTGATAACCTCGGATACGCATCTTATAGCGTAGGGGAATTCATCAACAGGAGGAAGTACAGGAACGAGTGAACGTTCTGCCAAAGCACCGTGACCGATTTCTCTTCTTCCGGGACCTCTTGAAGGCTTTGTTTCGCCAACTGAGTATGAGGGGAAGTTGTAAGTCGGAGGCCAAGCGGTCTTAGGAAGACAATTAGAGCTC
>JAZRPI010000065.1:0-7164 GCA_045649165.1 Eubacteriales bacterium
ATATCATCAGCCCAAAGGGCTGTATATCATTGCTGCACAAGTGCGGCGTATATCATCACACCGAAGGTGTGTATTATCTGTCGGCTTGATGATATACAAAACTAAAATTTTGATGATATGCAATTCCTGCGGAATTGATGATATACAATGCTTCGCATTGATTTATCGCCGCTTTTATGCTATAATACACTTAAAGGTCGGTGATTTTATGAAAAAATTCAGCATTGTTATTTTTGTTATTTTGCTAACTATGGCTATGACTGCTTGTGGAAAAAGTCATAAATACTATAATGAAGAAGCGCTATTTGATTTAGGAATAGACGTTACTAAAACCATGCAAGAAATGGTCTATTCAGATGAGTATATTTCTCTTTATACTTCTATTGAACTCAAAGATGAAATTATAAAATTTCAAGCAACGGATTATGATTTGCCAATAGCTGTTTATTCTGTTGAAATTCCGAACGTAAAAGATATTTTATCAAAATTAGGCAGTGAAAACATAGATGATTATGATAAACTTTCGGATAATTTAAAAGAACAATTGGATCACAGAGTTTCATTTAGTTCAATTATTAGTTCAATTAATGCTCGAAACGGTGCAAACACAATGGCTTTGTGTACACTTTTGACTGCGACAAAATATGACAAAGATATAGAATTAGATAAAAGTATTGCGTATTTATATATTTTTGAGAAAGGCATACCAATTGCTGTAACATTTACAGAGTCTGGCTATGCAACCGGACAATTTCTTTTGTTGGGTGATAGCAAATCTTATGAAGATATCAGTGAGATTTTTAATAAAATATCTTGTAAAGTTGATAAGATAAAGTAATTGGTGAGAAAATCAAGTTTTCAGCCGTATTTCATTTGCAACATCAATTTCAAATTACCCCAAAATCCGTTCACGAAAGTGGACGGATTTTTTTGTTAGTCATTTTTCATAAATCTGTATAAGAAAATTCTACAAAAAGCAACTTGAAGTTTATGTATTATTTGTATATAATATATAATATTGAAGAAATATTGAGCCAAAAAGGAGAAGTATATGGAGATATTAGTCTGCATAAAGCAGGTGCCCGGGTCAAATAACGTTGAAGTTGACCCTGTTACAGGCGTTCTGAAAAGAAACGGAATAAAAAGCAAAATGAATCCTTATGACCTTTATGCCATAGAAACAGCTTTGAATTTGATAGAAAAATTCGGTGGAAACGTTGAAGTAATTACAATGGGGCCGCCACAAGCTAAAGAAGTAATAATTGAAGCTATTTGTATGGGTGCAAAAAAAGGAACAGTGCTTTCTGACCGCAAATTTGCCGGTTCAGACGTTCTTGCGACTTCATATACATTGTCTCAAGGCATAAAAAAAGCAGGTAATTATGATTTGATAATTTGCGGTAAACAAACAACAGACGGTGATACAGCCCAGGTTGGCGCATCGGTTGCTGAATTTTTGAATTATCCAAACGTGTCAAATGTGTTATCTGTCAAGGATGTATGTGACGGCAGAGTTGTTGTCACAACTTCTCAAAAGGACAAGGTGGTAGAAATGAGTCTTAAGCTGCCGTGTCTTCTTTCTGTCAATGGGGATATAAATACTCCAAGGTTGCCTTCATACAAGGTAAGAAAAAGTGTAACTGATGATATGATTAGCTTTTTGTCGCTCAAGGATTTTGATGACCAAAACGAAAAGAATTATGGTTTGCTTGGCTCTGCAACCCACGTTGAAAGAATTTTCCCGCCTGAAAAGAATGCGGAAAAAACGTCTATCGAAGGAACACCCGAAGAACAGACCGAAGAATTATACAATCTTATTCGTCGAAGAAAATTGGTATAGGAGAAGTAATATGGGGAGTTTATTTATAAATCAAAACTTAGTTACTAAAGAAAATGCCAATGAAATAGTTTCGCTTTGTCCTTTTGGTGCGATTTCCTATGCAGATGGCAAACTTGACATTTCGTCAGCTTGCAAGATGTGCAAAATTTGCGCAAAAAAGAGCAATGGCATTGTTACATACGAAGAAGAAATAAAGGCAGTTGTTGATAAATCATTATGGCAAGGGATATGCGTATACGTTGACCACCTTGCAGGAAAGGTGCACAGAGTTACTTATGAGTTGCTCGGCAAGGCAGTTGAACTTTCAAAGGTTACAAAACAGCCTGTTTATGCGCTTATGATTGGTTCTGACCTTGGAGATAGTGTAAACAGACTGCTGCATTATGGTGTTGATAAGGTTTTTGTATATGACAATCCTGCTTTTAAGGATTTTAAAATAGAGCCTTATACAAATGCTTTTTGTGATTTTATTGAAAAGGTTAAGCCGTCATCTATTTTGGTAGGTGCTACAAATTTAGGGCGTCAACTTGCCCCCCGTGTTGCCGCAAGAAGACGCGCTGGACTTACTGCTGACTGCACTGTGCTTGAAATGAAAGAAAACACAGACCTTGTTCAGATAAGACCCGCATTTGGCGGCAATATTATGGCTCAAATTGTATCGCCTGAAACAAGGCCGCAGTTCTGTACGGTTAGATATAAGGTGTTTAACGAGCCTTCGCCGAGTGTTGAGCCTTCAGGCGAAATTATAAATCTTGAAATTGATGAAACTAAATTAAAATCAGATATAGAAGTTATTTCCTATACTGAAAAACCTAAAGGCATAGACATATCGGAAGCTGACGTTATTGTCGCTGTCGGTAGGGGTGCTATGAGTGAAAGTATGAGAGAAATGGCGAAAGAACTTGCTGATTTGCTTGGCGGTATGGTAGCTTGTACAAGACCGCTTGTTGAGAGCAATATACTCGGTGCAAAGCATCAGATTGGCCTGTCGGGAAGAACTGTAAAACCGAAATTTATGATATGTCTTGGTATTTCAGGTTCTGTTCAGTTTGCGGCAGGTATGAAGTCATCTGACTGCATAGTTGCAATTAACACAGACAAAAAAGCGCCTATTTTTGACGTAGCGCATTACGGTATCGTCGGGGACGTTAATGAAATAGTCCCCCAGCTGATTTCGAGAATCAAGGAGGGAAAACAAAATGTATAATAAATTAACCCTTGATGATATAAAGTTATTGACAGAAATAGTTGGTGAAGGTAATATATTTGTTGGAAGTGATATAAATGCCGACTATGCGCATGACGAGCTCGGGACGGTTAAGCAAATGCCTGACGCTCTTGTGAGAGTAACTACAACAGAGCAGATTTCAGAAATTATGAAATTGGCATACGAAAAAACAATACCCGTAACAGTACGCGGAAGCGGAACAGGGCTTGTTGGTGCTGCAGTACCCGTATGTGGTGGCATTTTGCTTGAAACTACGAAAATGAACAAGATTATTGAGCTTGATACCAATAATCTGACAGTTACAGTTCAGCCGGGCGTACTCTTGATGGAGCTTGCTGCTTTCGTTGAAGAAAACGACTTTTTATATCCACCCGACCCGGGAGAAAAATCCGCTACAATTGGTGGTAATATTTCTACAAATGCGGGTGGTATGAGAGCTGTAAAATACGGTGTAACACGCGATTACGTAAGAGCTTTGACCGTTGTTATGCCCAATGGCGAAATAATGAAGCTTGGCGCTAAGGTAGCAAAGAACAGCTCAGGTTATAGCTTGAAAGATTTGGTTGTCGGTTCAGAAGGTACACTCTGTATTATTACAGAAGCAGTTCTTGATATTATACCGCTTCCCAAGATTTCATTGAGTCTTCTTGTGCCTTTCAAGGATATGAAGAGCGCTATTGAAGCTGTGCCCAAGATATTTAGGTCAAAGATTACACCGACTGCGATTGAATATATGTCGCGCGATACGATTTTGTTTTCTGAAGATTATCTCGGCAAAAAATTCCCCGACAAGAAAAATGATGCGTATATTCTTATGACCTTTGACGGAAATACGGAAGCGCAGGTTAATGAAGATTTGAATACCGTTGCTGAACTCTGTCTTGAAATTGGTGCTGTTGACGTGTATATCGTTGATACCGAAGAGAGAAAGAAAGCAGTTTGGTCGGCTCGTGGAGCATTCTTGGAAGCTATCAAGTCTTCTACTACCGAAATGGACGAATGCGACGTTGTCGTTCCCGTAAATAAGGTTGACGAATTTATCACGTTTACCCACAAACTTGCGGAAGAATCGGGTGTCAGAATTCCCAGCTTTGGTCACGCAGGAGACGGAAACTTGCATATATATATTTGCAGAGACAATCTTTCTGACGCTGAGTGGGAAAAAGTTCTTTCAGAAGCTTTTGACAAGATGTATAAAAAAGCTGAAGAGCTTGGCGGTCTTGTTTCGGGTGAGCACGGTATCGGTTATGCTAAAAAGGGCTATTTGAGAACTCAGCTCGGTGATTCTGCTATTGAAATAATGCAGGGCATCAAAAAGGTGTTTGACCCGAAAAATATATTGAATCCAGAAAAGGTTTGTTTTTAAAAAATATTTGTACGGTGGTAAAATGTATGGAAGAAATGATATATAATAACGTGCGTTATCTTGTAAGATACCCAAACGGTTTTGACAAAAATAAAAAATACCCCATTCTTTTGTTTTTTCATGGCGCGGGAACAAGGGGAACAAATATTAATGCACTTAAGTCCAATCCGTTTTTTGCAATAACTGATAAGTATGCCGATTTTCCATTTGTTACAATAGCGCCGTTATGCACAGAAAACACTTGGTTTGATATGTTTGAAGGTATAAAGTCGCTTGTCAAAGAGATTACAAATATGCCTTTTGCAGATAGTGAACGCATATACTTAATTGGCGCGAGTATGGGTGGGTACGCTACTTGGCAGCTTGCTATGAGTATGCCTGAATATTTTGCCGCTATTGTTCCGATTTGCGGTGGCGGTATGTGTTGGAATGCCGCAAGATTACAAAACGTTCCTGTATTGGCGTTCCACGGAGCAAAAGACAAGACGGTTTCCGTCGAAGAATCGGTTAAAATGGTTGACGCTGTAAATAAACACGGTGGCAATGCAAAACTTACAATTTACCCTGAAAACACCCATGATGCGTGGAGTGACACCTATTCAAACTATGAAGTTTTTGAATGGTTGTTGACCCATACAAACAAAAACACAAATCAAATCAAAGACGAATACAACAATTCAAATATATACGGATAAACAAAGAACCGCGAAATTAATCGCGGTTCTTTGTTTTTATTTTTAAATATGAACACTTTTTTAATAAATATGTAGAAAAATGTTGACAAATGGCATAATTATGCGATAAAATATATACGTCAGTAAGACAAAAATCTTAGGAGGATAATGTTTATGGATTATTCAAAACTCATCAATCAACTTACTGCTGAAATGAAAAAAGGTATTCAGTACAAAAGACTTCCGCTTCTTTTCAGAATTTTTGCAATCATCGCAGTAGCTCCTATTATCGTTACTTTCATCTTGTCAAAACTTCTCTATTGGGTAACACTTTTCTTGTACAAGATGATATCTTCTCCCGCAGAGTATTTACATCAGTGGCTCAAAGACCAGAAAGATGAAGTACAGCATGCAACACAGGCTGTTATGTATTGGATTTGTCTTCCTTTCATTTTCTCACTTCAGATTTTGCTTTCATTGAATGCAATTTCTTTCTACATTCAGTGGTTCTTCATTATGATTCAGGCATACTTGCTTACTCTCGGTGGAATCAAGTGGCAGCCCTTTATCACAGAAGCAACATTTGAAGAAGATGCAGAATATGACCTTCAGCCTAAGCCCTTGTTTGCAAATATATTCTCTTGCGCAGCTTTCGGTTCATTAGCATTTTATGTGATTTTTGCTATTATTACATCATCACTTCTCACGGCTGTTAATAACGGTACTTGTAACTTTGAAGTATTCAAGGCTTTCAGCGATATTACGACTGTTTTCTCAAAGATTTACGCTATATTGATATTTATAGTTAACCCCATTCTTTTCAAGAAAACAATCAAGAAATAAATATAAAAATAAGCGTCCTGCAATAGCGGGGCGTGTTTTTGTTTATAAACAATATAGTTGAAACAGTGTAAAAAATACTGTTAAAAAATTCTCTCAAGCCCTTGTAATATGAATTAAATTGTGACATAATAGGGTTAACAAAGGAAAAACTTTCCTATATGTAAATAAATATAGTTTTGTTATTCGTGAAAGGAAGCATTATTATGAATTCATTGATGACACCTACATTGTATAACTATGATATTTACCCATTAGTATATCTTGCTGACACAGAAACGACTGTTACAATTCAGCCGCTTGGCAATCACGTAGCTTTTAAGAAAAAGCACGATTATACTATAAGAATTTATAAGGTTGACCAGGGCGGTTCAAAGAGATACCCCGAAAGACCCGGCAGATATGAGCATACTGTCAAAGCTGATAAAGATGGTTGCATACGTTTTAATCAAGCTTTCTATGGAGAAGGAGAATACTTCATCAGAATTTTTGATGACCCTGAAGCAAAGAATCATTTTGTTCAGTTCTCTGTATATTCACTTGAACACGACATGAAGGGCAGAGTAGCTTTGCGCGGTGACCTTCACTTGCATACAAATGGTTCAGGCGACGGTTGTCAGGACCCAAAGGTTTTTGCAGCTGAATACCGTGGACATGGTTACGACTTTATGGTTATTTCCGACCACTATAAATATTATCCTTCACTTGAAGGTAAGCAGAGCCACGAAGGGTTGACTGACCTTACAATCGTACCCGGTGAAGAAATACACGTTCCGCTCACAGACTTGCATTACGTTAATTTTGGCGGTTCATACAGTATTAACGCCCTTGTTACCCCTAATAAGAATCAGGACAAAGCGGGTGACGACCCCAAATGGCGTAGCATTGACGGAATTGCGCCTGATACAATGACAAAAGAAGAATACACGGCAATGATTGAAGAAAAAGAGAAGAGCATTCCGCGCGACCTTCCCGGAGAAAGACGCACTATGGCAATTCTTCAGTGGATATATGAGCATATTCAAAAGGGTAACGGTCTTGCTATATTGCCTCATCCTTTCTGGATTTATCCGCAGCAGCAGGTGCCGGAAGACTTTATGGAATATATTTATAGAGAAAAACCGTTTGATGCTTTTGAAGTTCTTGGCGGAAGCAGAGATTACAGAATGAATGGATTCCAGACTGCATTCTATTATGATATGAAAGCAAAAGGCGT
>JAZRPI010000066.1:0-19370 GCA_045649165.1 Eubacteriales bacterium
GCTTTATGAATTTTACTGAGTGCCGCAAGTGTAAGGCTGATGCCATAAACTGTATTGAAATTACCACCGCTTTTGTGAGTGGGGTATTTTTCTGCCAATACGTATGAAATAAATTCCTTTGTGGTTGTTTTTCCTACACTACCTGTTACGCCTACCGTAAAAGGATTTATAGACTGTCTGCATTTCTTTGCAATATCAGCAATTGCCTTTACAGAATCTTTAACCAATATATAACTGCCCTTGTAGTCTTCGGGAACTTGTTCGCACATAATACATACAGCACCCTTTTGTACAGCGCCGTTTATATATTTATGTCCGTCTGTGTTTTCTCCCCTGAGAGCTACAAAAAGAGTATTCTCTGCAACTTCGCGAGAGTCAATAGAAATACTTTTTATTTCAGTAACTGAATTATACTCGCCTGAACAATATTCTGCCAATATTTTGCTGTCGTATTTTTCGGATAATTCAATAATCATTTTTCTTTAACCCCTTAACCGCGTTCTCGGCTATTTCTCTCTCGCTGAAATGTCTTTTTCCAAATTTATCAATTTCATAATTCTCATGACCCTTACCGCACAAAAGAATTATGTCATTTTTTGAATGATTCATAATGGCATATTCAATAGCTTCTTTTCGGTTTTCTATTACAATATGCGCTCTTTCTTTGTCAATACCTTTCAGTATCTCGCTTATTATACTGCAAGCATCTTCCGACCTGCTGTTGTCTGACGTGATTATAACAAAATCTGCAAGTGAAGATGCAATTTTTCCCATTACCCGCCTTTTTGACTTATCTCTGTCGCCACCACAACCAAAGATAAGCACAAGTCTTTGCCCTTTTGTTTTGAAATCTCTTACACAACGTAAGACCTTTTCAAGCGCGTCGGGAGTATGGGCATAATCAATGTATAAAGAAAACGGAACGTCTCCAAGTTGCAGTCTTTCAAGTCTGCCCGAAACACCTTTTACTGACTCTATTCCTTTTTCTATTATATCTGTATCAATTCCGTCTAAAGTTGCAGCAGCTGCCGCCGATAGCGTATTGTATACGTTAAACCTGCCTGACAGGCTTGATTTTACGTGTATTTTTTTATTTTTTACATTAAGCGTATATTCAAAACCTTGCGTGCCGTAATATCTCAAATTACTCACTCTGAAATCTGCATTTTTCTCAAGTGAATATGTGTATTTAAGATTGTTTGAAAGACTGCCCACTCTTTCGCAGTAGTCGTCATCAGCGTTATAAAGTCCCCATTTTGCATTCATAAAAAGCTTTGCTTTGGCTATGGCGTATTCGTCCATATTTTTATGAAAATCAAGATGCTCAGGACTAAGGTTTGTGAAAATACCGCCTTGAAATTTCACTCCATATAACTTATCAAATGCGAGTGAATGTGACGACGCTTCCATAACAACGGTAGAAATACCATTGTCAAACATCTGCCTAAGATACAAGTAAAAATCTTCAGGGTCAGGGGTCGTGAGACCGCCGTTCAGCGTACCAAGACTTTCTGCATTAACTTTTGCTTTTCTATATATTTCTTTCAGTATAGTACAGGTAGACGTCTTGCCGTTTGTACCTGTAACTGCAATTAAGTTTAACTCTCTTTCGGGATTACCTACGTGCTTTGCGCACATCAAGGCAAGTACTTTTCTTGTGTTATCCACCTTTATAAAAGGAAGATTTGACTTTATTACACATTCGGAAATATCTTCAACTACAAGCAAACAAGCTCCGCGCTTCATCGCTTCGTAAGCAAACAGATGCCCGTCTGTATTCATTCCTTTTATGCACACAAAAATATAACCTTTTTGTACGCTTGCAGAACGCGATGTAATACCCATAATCTCTCTATCAAGAGATATATTGCCGTATTGTGTATATTCAATTTCCGTAAGATAGTTAAACAGTCTCAAAACAAAAGCCTCCAAACGCTAAAAAATATATAATTTTTAACGTCTTTTGCTTTTTGTTTTCTTAGTCCGTACCGTCAGTATGTCTGAGCTGTACAGTAACGACCGTTCCCTTTGGAACAAGCTCGCCTGCTGCAGGTGTCTGACCTACAACCTTAGCTCCGGCGCCTTCGTCAAAGTTCAATGCACCGTCAATTTTTATATTAAATCCACCGTTTGTCAATACTCTGTTTACAACAGATGCGCTCTGACCCATAAGGTCGGGCACTGTAATCATAGTACCGCTTTCGGGTGTTTCGCTTCCAAGGTAGAAAATAACTTTACCTGAACTCATAAGAACAGATGTACCACCGGGGGGAACTTGTGCTACAACTTCATTTCCCTGTCCTACAAATTCATAAGCTAAGCCCTGATTTCTTACGTTCATGATAGCGCTTTCAACAGAGTAACCTGTGTAGTCCCATACCTGAACGTGAGCTCTCTTTTGTTCTTCTTCGTTGTATGAGCTTTCTACACCCATATAAGGCAAAGCTTCTTCCAAGAAGTTAGATATATAGGGGGCTGCAACCATACTTCCGTATATTGTACTGCCAAGGGGTTCATCGCAAACGATAAGAACTGCAATCTGCGGATCGTCTGCGGGCGCATATGCTACACATGAACCAACGTAGAGATATGACTGTCCGTTTTCGTCAAGAATATCTCTCTTCTGTGACGTACCTGTTTTTGCGGCTACTTTATAACCCAATACGTAAGCGTTCTTAGCGCCGCCGTTACCCGATACACCTTCTTCGAGTATAGTTGACAGATATGTTGCCGTATCCTTGCTTATAACCTGTCTTTTTATATTTGTTTCATAGTTTTCAACAACGTTACCCTTTGAGTCAACAACCTTGTCAAGCACGTGAGGTGTTACGACTTTACCACCGTTTGCAACGGCAGAAATAGCACTGATTTGCTGAAGGGGTGTAGTTTTAAAAGTCTGACCGAATGAGTAAACTGAAAGTTCAACTATATTCAGCTTATCTCTTCCAACATAAAGACCGGACGCTTCTCCGCGAAGGTCTATGCCTGTTTTGTCAGTATATCCGTAAGCTGTAAAATAATCATAGAAAAGACCTGAGCCAATTCTCTGACCGATATTTACAAGTGTCGGGTTGCAAGACTGCTGAAGACCGACTGCAAATACCATTGTACCGTGTCCCGTTCTCTTGTGACAATGTACGGGCTGACTGTATCCGGGTACTCTTACATAACCTATACAACTGAACGTTTCAGTCGGAGAAACAAGGTTTTCTTCAAGCGCCATTGACGCTGTTATAACCTTGAAAGTAGACCCCGGCTCGTAAAGCCACGATACAGATTTATTATTCCAAGATGAGAATAAAAGTTCGTTATACTTGTTCTTGTATTCTTCGCTGTCGCGTACTAATCCTAATTCTTCTACTGCTTCTTCAAGCTTGATATTAAGAGCATCGCTCAATGTACCGGGAGAGTTAAGATTATATGTCGGATACTGACCCATAGCAAGTATGCCGCCCGTGTTGACGTCCATAACAACGCCTGTAACACCACCGCCAGACACGCTTTCTTCATAAGAAAGTTTGAGCTGTTTTTCTAAGAGCTGCTGAATACGCATATCAATGGTTGTTACAACGTCATAGCCGTCTTCTGCGCCAATATAGCTTTCATATTTGAAAGGCATATCCATACCAAGACCGTTCTTGGCTGTTATATATCTTCCGGGAGTACCCTTGAGATATTTGTCATACTGAAGTTCAACGCCGTAACTACCGCCGTCAGTTCCCATAAACCCGATTACGTTAGCCGCCAAAGCGTCATAAGGATAATATCTCTTTGTCGTAGCTTCAAGGTGTACCTGTTTTTTGAGTTCGTTTTCTTCAATGAATGCAAGTACCTTGTCGGCTTCGTCTTTTTCTACGTTTCTTTTTACCGTTTCATCGGCTCTGTTTTCTCTCATCGCTCTGCTGAGAATAGTATCATAATCAACGTTGAGAATCTGAGAAAGATTACGGGCAATAAAAGATGCCTGAGATGAATCTACTATATCAACAGGCGAAATAAATACACGCCATACAGAAACGTTTGTCGCAAGTACGACGTTGTTTCTGTCAAGTATTTCTCCGCGTTCTGCAGATACAGTACTCGTTCTCTGTACCTGTTCGGATACACTCTGCTGATATTCTTTGTGGTGTACTACCTGAAGCAAGAAAAGTCGTCCTACAACTATTCCCCATAATACTATAAATATCAAAACGAGCATCGTACTTCTGCTCTTTATAAACTTATTAAGTCTTTCGTGCAACCTTTCTCACCCTTTCATACGCATTTTTCATATTTTGAACTGTCTTCTTTTTAACCAAAATAGAGAGTAAAGAGTATATTCATCATAATACACCACTCTACCCTCAATTTCTGAAATCTTTATACTAATTTTATTCAAGTTCAGTTTATATATTCCATAAGTTCTCTGAAATTCTCACCGATAGCACTCATCACGGTATTAACCAAACTGTTTTCTGTGGTTTCAGGCTCAACAACTTCAATCTTATCTTCGTTGCCGATTACTACGTATTGCTTCAACACTTCATCAGCCTTAACCATTCCATATTCATTCACAGCAGCATCTTCAATGACTCTAAGGTCATTTTTAAGTTCGACATTCAACTTAAGTTCTTCTTCCATCGCCTGAAGTTCGGACAATTCACTCTGTAGTGCCGAGATATCCTGGGTAAACTCATTAATCTGTGCCATTGTAAGCATCATAAACATGAACAGGACAGTGCAGATAACTGACACAAGCACTACAGATGTCGGGAAAGGCATTGTTTTCTTTGCCTTAATCGTCCTAATTTTTGGTAACTCTTTTACAGCAGCGACGACTTTTGTATTATTTGATTCAAGCGCGTGGTTTTTCATAAGCGCTTTTGTCTTTGTATTAATTTTTGCGGACTCTTTACTCTTTGCCGAAACCTGACCTTTACGGACATTTTTCGACTTTTTCTTGTTTTCTTCATACGAATTTTCGTATGTCATTTCCGCTTCCCCCTTAATTTATCCCTTTATTTTCCCTATATAAAAGGCTTCCCAAGACCTTTTATATTTTTTCTGCTACTCTAAGTTTTGCACTTCTTGACCTTGGATTTTCATCAAGTTCTTTTTGTGAAGGCAATATAGGTTTTCTTGATACGAGTTTTAATGACGGTGTTTTCCCACAAACACACATCGGCAACTCGGGCGGACAGGTACAACCTTTAACTAAACCCGCCATAGTCTTTTTTACAATTCTGTCTTCAAGCGAATGGAAAGATATAATAGCTATTCTACCGCCTGTCTTAAGTCTTTCAACCGCAGATGTAATGGCAGGTTCAATAGCGTCAAGCTCTCCGTTTACTTCAATTCGTATCGCCTGAAAAGTTCTTTTTGCGGGGTGAGAACCACCCACTCTTGCTTTTTGCGGTATTGCCGATTTGATTATATCGGACAATTCCCAAGTCGTTTCTATCGGCTTATTGTTTCGCGCTTCTTCAATAAAACTTGCAATTCTTGGCGCAAACTTTTCTTCGCCGTAATCATATATAATCTGTTTTAATTTTTCTTTTGAATAAGTATTCACAACATCATAAGCCGTAAGGCTGTCTGACTTATTCATTCTCATATCCAAAAGACCGTCATTGTTATAAGAAAAGCCCCTTTCTGCCGTATCAAGCTGATACGAAGAAACTCCAAGGTCGGCAATTACGCCGTCAACCTTTTCTATTCCGAGTGAATCAAGGACGCTTCCTAAATTTCTGAAGTTATCCTTGACAAATATAACTCTGTCGGAAAATTCGGCTAATCTCTGTTTTGCAGCACACAAAGCATCATCATCTCTGTCAAGGGCTATATGCTTTCCGCCGTTTGTCAAGCGTTTTACTATTTCATAAGAATGTCCGGCTCCGCCTGTTGTCAAATCAACGTATATGCCGTCGGGCTTTATGTCAAGTCCTTCTATACATTCATTCAGCAAAACCGAATAGTGTGAAAATACAATACTCATCAGAAGCCAAGTGACATAAGTGTTTCTGCAAGTTCTTCTGAATTCATATCATTTTCTGCAATCCACTTGTCTTCATCCCAGATTTCAACGTGATTGCCTACGCCGATAACGTATACGTTCTTATCAAGTCCCGCGTAAGCTTTATGTCCCTGTGAAATAAGAACTCTGCCCTGTCCGTCAATCTTTGTCTTTGACGCTGACGCCATAAGAGTTCTCTTTACACGTCTTGCTTTCATTTCAGGAAGTGAGTTAAGTTTTTCAGTAAATGATTCCCAAGCATCTTTTGGGTAAACGGCTATACAGGTGTCAACACCTTTTACAACGAATACTTCTTCGCCAAGCTCTTCACGCATTGTCGCCGGTAAAAACATTCTGTTCTTTGGGTCGATTGAATGTTTGTATTCGCCTGTAAACATATATTCGCCAATCATTTAACTCACCTCGCATTTCTCTATAAATATAATAAGTAGTTTTTGTTGTCAAAAGGGTATAAAAACACGTGTCCGAAAATGACTTTTGACCGATATACTCCATTTTTGGACTACATCGGTACACCAAAGCACCACTTTCATGACACTTCACTACACTTTACACCACTGATATTGTACAATATCTCCCCATATTTTTCAATAGTTTTTCTATATTTTTTAGAAGTTTATCACTTTGACAGTTATCAGCACCCTTATTTTGTATACATTGCACAACATTTTCTTCACTTTCACGAAACTTTGACAATATTCACCCCGAATTTTTTCCGTTTTATCCAAAAAATGCAACAAAAAAAGAGCAGATTTGAAATCTGCTCTTCTGAAACTTGCCTTTTTACTTATTCTCTTGTTTTTTCTTGTTAATTATATCCGCGACTCCATGCGGTACGTACGGTGTAACGTCTCTGTCATACTTAATCATATCACGTACAAAGGTCGAGCTGATATGTTTATACTCAGGCTTTGACGGAACAAAAATAGTATCATATCCACCAATGTTCTTGTTAATTACAAACAAGTCATATTCATATTCAAAATCAATAGTATCACGGATACCCTTGACAATATAGTCAATGTTCTTTTCCTTTGCATAGTCAACAACGAGTTTGTCGGTTATATCGGTATATACGTTGTCAATATCTTTTACAGCGGTCTTAAGCATTTCGTAACAGTCATTACCGTTAAAAATACCCTTACCCTTTTTTTCTGTATTCTGAAACACAACGGCGTATACTTCGTCAAACATTTCAGAACATCTTTTTATAACGTCATAATGCCCGATTGTAACAGGGTCGTAGCTGCCCGGAATCAATACTCTTTTCATATATCTTTATACCCCTTCGTTTTCTTTTGTCAAAACGGTAATAAACACTCTGCCATATTTGCTGTGTTTAACCGTTTTCAGTCCTTCGCACGTATATTCAATATCGTCTTCGCTCTCACAAATAACCTTTGCATTTACGTTCAATACGTCATTTTTAACAAGCGAGTCCAATATGTCAGGGATTATCTTCTGTGCATAAGGCGGGTCAAGAAAAACTATATCAAACTTTTCTCTCGTCTTTGAACCGCGCAAAAAATCTTTATAATCAACGTTAAGAATTTTGCATTTGTCAATCAGTTTTGTCTTTTTTGCATTTTTCTTTACAATATCCATAGCGGCAAGGTTTTTTTCAACAAATGTACAGGACAAAGCTCCCCTGCTGAGTGCTTCAAGTCCAAGCTGACCGCTTCCTGCAAAAAGGTCAAGGACTCTTCTGTTTTCAATTTCAAACTGCAACATACTGAATACAGATTCTTTTACTCTTTCGGCTGTCGGTCTTGTATCAAGTCCGTCAAGCGTTTCAAGTTTTATTCCCCTTGCAATACCTGTTATAATTCTCAAAGTTGTCACTTCCTTATTTTTCTAAAAAGTAGTTAAATATATCTTCTGCGTTTTTAGCTGATATTCCTTTAACCTGTTTTAATTCATCAAGCGATGCTTTTTTTATATTTGAAAGGCTCTTGAAATGCAAAAGAATTTTCTTTGCCTTTTCTTTTCCTATTCCTTCTATTTCTTCAAGAATTGATTTTTTCAAAGTCTTTTCTTTAGAACTTCGCATCTTTGAAATAGTAAAACGGTGTACTTCTTCCTGTAACTTATATATAAGAGTGTATACCTGTTTTTCTTTGGCTATACTGATTTCGCTTTCTTCATCACAAAGAGTTCTCGTCTTGTGGTAATCGTCTTTTGCCATACCGAATACGGGAATATCAAGTCCCATATCCTTTAGCGTTTCTTTTATCACAGAAACGTGCCCTTTACCGCCGTCAAGCAAGAGTAAGTCAGGACATTCAGCAAAACCTTCATCGCCTGATTTCAGACGTTCAAAACGCCTTGTAACAGCTTCTTTCATAGAAGCATAGTCATCCTGCTTGTCTGATAAATTCTTAATTTTAAAAAGTCTGTAATCGCTTTTTTTCAGTCTGCCCGACTTCATAACGACCATACCTGCCGTTATATTTTCTTTGCCGTAGTTAGATATATCATAAGACTCTATTCTTTCAGGCAATACTTCAAGCTGCAACAGCTGAGCCAATTTTACAAGAGCGCTTTCGTCTGCTTCTCTGCTCTCTTTGAACTGATACGCGTGTCTTGACGCGTTTTCATATACCATATCGCAAAGTTTCTTAAGTTCTCCCCTTTCGGGTGTCTTGACCATAACTTTGCGTTCTGCTATATCTCTTAGTGCACTTTCAAGTCCAACCTTCTCTTCTCCAAGATTGAAAGTCAGAAGAATCTCTCTCGGCACATCGAGTCTTTTTGCGTAAAAATCATACAAAAATGACTGCAAGTCAGTTACATTGACAAGCTCTTCGGGTGTAAATATATAATTTTCGCTGTTTACAATTCTGCCTTCGCGCACGAAAAATACCGACATACAGGATACCGCTTCATCTGTATAAAGCGCAAAAATATCATACTCGCTTTCGGGCGAGCTTACAATCTTATGTCTCTGCCATACCCTTGACAAAGCGTCAATTCTGTCTCTGTATACAGCTGCCGCTTCAAACATAAGGTCGTCTGAAAACTTTTCCATTTTCTCAGTAAGTCTTTTCTTGACTTCAGAAAAAGAACCGCGTAAAAACAGTATAATCTGCTTATATATTTCTTTATATTCAGCACTTGAAACTTCGCCCGTACACACGCCGACACAGTCGCCAATCTGACAGTAAAGACAAGGTCTTTCTTTGCCTATATCTTTGGGGAAATTTCTGTTACACGAATGCACCTTAAAACACTTCTGCACTGTTTTCAATACGCTGTATGCGCCTGACGGTGTTGAATACGGCCCAAAATATCTTGCGCCGTCATTCTTTCTTGAATATACAACTTCAGCCTTGGGATAATCATCATTAATCGGAATTCTTATATATGGAGCGTTCTTTCCGTCTTTGAGTTTTATATTATACTTAGGCCAATATTGTTTTATAAGCTGACTTTCAAGAGCCAACGCTTCGTTTTCAGTATCCGTGAGTATATAGTCAAAGTCTCTGACTTTTGATACCATAAGGACAGTTTTTCTGTCGTGCTTACTCCCGCTTCTGAAATACTGAGAAACGCGGTTTTTCAAAGCCCTTGACTTTCCGACGTAAATAACCTTACCTGACTCATCGCGCATAATATATACGCCGTTTGAAAGCGGAAGATTTAATGCTTTTTCAAGCAAATATTCTTTGTTCTGCATAATATTCTTCCCCTTTCAATGATTTGTGTTTTTCTGAAAAAAATACGGACAAAGCCAAAATGCAATGTCCGTTTTCTACAATTCTAAAATATGAATTATTCGCCGAAGCCTGTATTTACAAGGTCGATTAATCCGTCAACTGCCTCGTTTTCATCGGGACCGTCTGCTATAACAGTAATTGTCATACCCTTTACAATACCGAGTGAAAGAATACCGAGAAGGCTCTTTGCATTTACTCTGCGTTCTTCTTTTTCAACCCAGATAGAAGACTTGAAAGAATTTGCCTTCTGAATAAAAAATGTAGCAGGACGTGCATGCAATCCTATGTTATTGCTTATCATTACTTCGCGTGAAATCATATTTGTTCGCTCCTATCAATTATACTAAACTATAAAGTCATTAGTTACAAATTTACTCTTAAATGTATTATAATACAATCATTTAACAAAATCAAGGGGTTTTTCGTATATTTATTAATCCATAACTATTCAGAACGCTGTTCAATGCCGAAAATTAGTCCTTTTCCCGAAAATTCAGGCGAAAACACGTCTATTTCCATACCCGCGGCAATATAGTCGGTACCGTTCATATAGAAGCCGTCTTCTTTGAGATGTCCTTTCACTTCAACAGTCAAAGAAACGTCTTTCTTCGTATTGTCAACACCCTTGTTAATCTCATTTCTTTCGTTTGTGAAATAAATAGCTGAATCTTCTTTTAAAGCTTCGCCGACAATTCCGAACTGCTTACCGTCTTTACCGAAAAACAGTTTGTCACCCATTTCAATCTTGTCGCTTACATCATTTTCAATTCCATAAAGCATAACCGAAACGATACAGGTATCACTCGTTACAACTTCGTTATTATTCTCAAAAAATTTGTAATGAACGAAAAGTCCGCAAACACAAGCTATAACCGTTATTACAATAAGAAAATCAATAACGCTGACCCTTATTTTCTTACGGGGATTTTTTTCATTTGCAGTCATTATTCACTCACCTCGCTAACGGCTATACATACAGTCTTTCCTGTATAAAAAGGAAAGCGTAAATCAAGCTCACTTCCAACGTTTATAATCTGACCGTCAACTCTGTATATTCCGTCATCACTCTTTGTTGCAACCGCGCTGATTTTTACCGACACGTCAATCTTACCGGGGTATACAGATTGGTTAACTGTATTGCTTTCTTTGTCAAAATATTTATAACTTGAGTCTGTATACTGAAAGTCAATAACCTGACCCATATTTTTTTTACTGTCTGACAAAAGCGCGGTATCGCCCATATTGATTCTGCCTCTCAATATATCAGGCAATTCCGTTTGTTTTACAGTATAAACGATTTCAACAGTATTATCCTTTTTTTCCACACTGCTGTCGTTTCCGTTATACAATACCAAAAACACGATAGACGCTATTGAAACGACAATCAGCACTAACAGCAAGACGTCAATTATGTTAAAACGGTACTTGTTTTTTCTGTTATTCACCATTTTCAGTATATCCCCCTTTATATATCAAACTCATCAGTATATATCGTATTCTTTTCCGAATGACATACGCAAGAGCCTAAAGCCATGCACAGCCAAAACATAAAGCCTACTCTGTAATCTTGAAAAATATTGGCATTCACGCCCATAAGCAACGTAGAAAAAACTGCTGACAACGTTGCAAGAGAATTCAGTCTGCCGTAACTACTGCACCCTTTTGAATAATAAGTGGTGCTTTTCTGAACAAACAAAAACAGCACTAGTATAAACCATATAATACCGATTAGTCCCGCTTCAACCATTATTCTGTTGAAAATACTTATATCGCCGCCAAATGCAATTTCGCCTTTTCCGATGCCAACACCCAACAGCACACCGCCGCTCTTTATAAACTGTACTAAATTATTCATATTAGCCGATGCAATATCGGACAGTTTTTCAAAAATCACAAAATTATCTGAAAGTATAGGTCGTAAAACAAAATACAATGCAGGAATAAAACATAATGCAAAAAGATAAAATGCCAACGATTTTTTGCTGTACAACATGAATATTACCGAAAATCCAAGCAATAAACAAACCACCGGCTTTACACTTTGAATAACACCAAGACAAACAAGCCCCGTAATCAAAACTGCAAAATTGCCCAGTCTTTGTTTTTTGTATTCACTCTTTAAGTTAACAAAAACCAAAGGCAAAGCCAAAAGCAGATACGCTGCCAGATGTGTTACTTGCTTGAAATATGAAATCATACTTCCAAAAGTTCTGTTATATAATAGCGCGTCAAGATAAGGAATATCAACCTTTGACTGAATAAACCCTATAATTCCGTAAACCGAACATAGTATACAAGCAAAACATACGGCGTTTACGCATCTTTTTATCCATTTTTTTGATTTGATAAGATTTACTATCAAAAAGAAAATACAAACAGAACATAGCATTTGCATCATCATAGCCTTTGACTGCATATTTGCAGAAGCTACAAAGTAACCTGACAGTACAATGAGCAAAAATATTATTACAGAACCGCCAAGAAAATCAAGTTTTATTGTTCTCTTTCCGCGTATATACTTCAAAAGAAAACTGAAAAGTATATACATTGTAAAATACAAAAGATATTCAAATTTCAAAAACGGTAATATGCAAATAAGTATTACTATACCACTTTCAGGCGAGAAGAACACCATCAAAGCAAGAATAAATAAAACCGACAGCATTACAATATATACAGGTCTTATCCACCACGAAAGAAGCATAAAGAAAAACGCAAGCGGCAAAGCCATTCTTGTATGACCTGCAATACCCCTGTCTTTTTCAAAAGTTTCTCTCTTGCAACCAAGCTTTTCAAAAAGCAAATCGCTCGCTCTCTTACTATTACATACAGCAGAACTGAGATTGCGTGAAGAAATCAAAAGCGGAATTGATATAAGCACTAAAAGAGCCGAAATAAACGTGTCAAAAAACGACAGCGACGATATCTGATTTATATAAAGCTTCAACACAGAAACAAGCATAAAGCCTATACCTGTTGTCATAAACAAAAGACCGTATACGTTAAGCTTTGTGAAAAGAAAGCCTTGCAAATATTCGTTAAACTTGTTTACTAACAGACTGCTTGAAACGTATTTTGAGATAGTTCTTTTTAAAGGTCGTATAAACACTTCATCAAGCTTTAGCTTTCTTATAAGACCGTATAAAAAACCTTTTTCAAAAAACTTTTCGTTGTATGAAGAAAAGATTTTTCCTGTGATACTGTCTTCCGTTTTGTCAAAAAGATATGATGCGATTTTGACAAAAAAGCCTACTATTTTACTACGCGAAAAAAGCGCGCCGGTCTTTTTCTTTCTTTCTCTTTTAGCCACAATTCCACCCCCTTTTTCATATTTACGTTAATTCTTACAACAGGTCAGGCCTGTTCTTTTTTGTTAATTCCAAAGCAGCCTTATGCCGCCATTTTTTTATTTTCTCGTGATTTCCCGAAAGCAAAACGTCGGGAACTTTTCTGCCCATAAATTCAATAGGTCTTGTATACTGCGGATATTCAAGCATACCGCAAGCAATGCTTTCATTTTCAAAACACTCGGCATCACTTAACACACCGTCAATCATACGGGAAACACAGTCTACGAATACGCAAGCAGGTAACTCTCCACCAGTCAAAACGTAGTCTCCTATTGATATTTCGTCATCTACTATTTCTTCAATTACGCGGCGGTCAACACCTTCATAGTGACCGCAAAGAATTATTACCTGTTCATATTCAAGGTATTCTTTGGCAATACTCTGCGTAAGCACCCTGCCTTGCGGAGACATATACACAGTTCTTATTTTTTTATGTTCTGTATTATCAACAATATTCTTCCAGCAACGGTAAATAGGGGGTGCAGACATAAGCATACCCATTCCACCACCGCAGGGCGTATCGTCAACACGTCTGTGCTTATCTTCAGAAAAATCTCTTATATTATGCGAATGTATTTCTAATCTTCCGCTGTTTTGTGCGCGGCCTATTATGCTTTGTCCCAAAATATTGTCAGTCATTTCGGGAAAAAGAGTCATTATATCAAATCTCATTCAAACATTCCTTCTATCGCTTTTATAAATATGCCTTCTTCAAGCGATATTCTTTTTATAAATTCAGACACAGCGGGAACAAGAACTTCCCCTTTTTCCGTCTGTACAGAGTATATATCGTGTACACCGTAGGGCAAAACGTCTTTAAGTTTTCCGTAAACTTTGCCGCTTTCTTCATCAATCACGTCAAGTCCGATTAGGTCTACTATAAAGAAAGAACCTTTTTCTGTCGGAATGTCTTTTCTGTCGGCATATACGACAGTTTCACGAAGCGCGTTTGCACTGTCAAAATCGTCTATTCCGTCAAGTTTAAGCAAAACCATACCCTTATGAACGGAGCCTTTCTTGACCTTGATTTTGTTGTATTCTTCTTTATTTTTAAGGTAAACACATTTCAGCTTTGTTGCAACTTCAGGACTGTCTGTCCACGTCTGCATTTTTACGTCGCCCCTGAAGCCGTGAGTGTTTACAATTTTGCCAATCTGCAAATATTTATCCATATTATAACTTTTCTCCAACTATAAATATCCTATTTATCATTATATCACACGCGCGTCAAACATTCAAGTGCAGAATTTGAAAATAAAAAAGGGCGACTTAGCGTCGCCCCTATATTTTGTTGTCAATCATTTTTCTTCATCGCGTTCAATTCTTGCATAAAGCTTTCAATATCGTCAAAATTACGATAAACCGAAGCATATCTGATATATGAAACTTCATCAATATCGCGAAGTTTTTCAAGTACGCGTCTACCTATTTCAGAAGTGTTTACTTCCGCTTGAAAACTGTTACGCAAGTCAACTTCAATTTCGGTTATGATTCTGTTCATATCATCAACGGTAATAGAGCGCTTATAACAAGCCTTGTCAAGACCGGCAAGAATTTTGTTACGGTCAAAAATCTGCCTTGTTCCGTCTTTCTTTATAACGATAATCGGCACCGTTTCGTGAAATTCGTACGTAGTAAACCTACGTCCGCAAGAAAGACACTCTCTTCGTCTTCTTATTTCGGTATCAGTCGGTCGGCTGTCAATTACTTTGCTGTCACTTTTTCCGCATACAGGACATTTCATAATATTACCCCCGTTGTTGTTTTCTGTTGCTATTATATCACACTACCAAATATTGTGTCAACCTGTTTCTATCACACTACATATTGTGCAGACTTGTTTATTCTTTTATATTTACCATTTTATTGATTTAAGAGTAATAATGTGGTATAATAAACTATATTATTTTGAAAGTGAGATAAAAGCTATGATTAAACACATCGTAATGTGGAGATTCAAAGAAAACGCAGAAGACAGAACAAAACAGGAAAATATGGAGCTTGTCAGAGACAGACTCTATGCGCTTGTTGACGTCGTTCCGCAAATCAAGAAAATGGAAATCGGTTTTGACTTCGGCAAAACACCTATGTCATACGATATGATGCTCTACACAGAATTCGAAACAAAAGAAGACCTTGACATCTACGCTGTTGACAGCGAACACGCCAAAGTCAAGAAAATTGTTGCCGCAACTACCGAAGCAAGAGTTGTACTCGACTACGAAGCATAAGAAACAAAGCAAATTTCAAGAAAAGGGGGAATTACT
This sequence comes from Eubacteriales bacterium, assembly GCA_045649165.1. Lineage (GTDB taxonomy): Bacteria > Bacillota > Clostridia > Oscillospirales > CAG-272 > RGIG1995. The sequence continues at coordinate 15,347 of JAZRPI010000066.1, forward strand.
ATCAGCCTTGACAAAAAAATATATTCAAAAACGGTTGATGCAATCTCCCTTGGTCTTTTGCTTCAGACAGCATTAACACAAATCGTACCTACTGTACTGACAAAAATATTACAGCTTATAGGACTCACTAAGGGGACAAATACCTATACGAATATAGGTATGGTGCTAAGCATTATACTATATTCACTCATATTTCTTCTCCCCGCTTTTTTTATATGGTGTTATACTCCAAGAACTGAGACTCAAATAAGTTCTAAAATACAGTTCACAAAAAGACCTGTATTTGTAACGCTTGGTGCTTTAGGCGTAATAGCCCTTGCAGGACTTTTGACAAACATAATACAGATATTTTTTGAACAAGTCGGGATTGGCTTTACGACCCCCGATATATACGTTCCCAAAAATATAGTCGGCATAATTCTTTTTGCAATCTATACGGCTGTTATCCCCGCGATTGTTGAAGAAATACTGTTCAGAAAAGTAATTTTAAACGCCCTTCTGCCTTATGGAAGTCTGTTTGCAATTATTTTTTCGGCTGCTTTGTTTTCTCTTATGCACTGCAACCCAAATCAGACATTGTATACGTTTATCGGCGGTTTAATTCTTGCCGCAGTCGCAGTAGAAACAAAATCGGTTATATTACCTATTTGTATCCACTTTTTCAACAACCTTTTGTCAGTCGGATATATGTTGCTGTACACCTTTGCAAGTGAAAAAGTATATATGCTTACTGCATCAACGATTGATACTTTGTTGAAACTATTTGGCATATACTTTTTACACACTCTTATCAAAAACAAGTTTTTCTCATCGAATAAACTTGAAAGACCAAACACTGATTTTTCAATAATAAAGTACAGTATACGTGTCTTGTTTATTCTCTATATTTTCTATACAACACTACTTGCAATGAAATGGGTTTATACTATATGAACGATATTATGTTTATGCAGGCGGCTATTGAACAGGCAAAAATAGCCGAGTCTTTAGGCGAAGTGCCTGTCGGCGCTGTCGTGGTATGCGACGGCAAAATTATATCAAGCGCTTTTAACACAAGAGAAACAGGCAAAAACGCGCTTCATCACGCAGAATGTAAGGCTATTGATTTAGCTTGTCAGACTCTCGGCGGCTGGCGGTTACATAAATGTGATTTATACGTAACACTTGAACCCTGCCCTATGTGCGCGGGGGCTATTGTAAATGCAAGAATTAAAAGAGTTATATATGGCGCAAACGATTTAAAAGCGGGCGCATTCGGCTCGGTATTTAATATGAACGACCTACCCTTAAATCATAAGCCCGAAATTATAAAAGGCGTATGCGAAGAAGAGTGTTCAAGCCTTTTGACAAACTTTTTTGCAAATTTACGAAAGAGCAAACAGTAAACTTTATGGAAGAAATAAAAATTCTATATACAGACAAGCATATAACGGTTTGTGTAAAACCACCCCTTATACTGTCGCAACAGGATGATAAAGGCTCACTTGATATGCTGACAACTCTTGAACAGCAGACGGGCGAAAAGCATAAAGCTGTCCATCGACTTGATTTTGGTGTTGGTGGTGTTATGGTTTATGCCAAAACAGATGTTGCTGCAGCAAGACTGTCTGAATATATAAGAGATAAATCTTTTATCAAAGAATATCTCGCGGTAGTATTCAACAAACCTGAAGAAAACAGCGGTATATTTAAAGACCTGTTATTCAAAGACTCAAAAAAGAATAAATCATACGTCGTTGATAGAATGAGAAAAGGCGTAAAAGAAGCAAGTCTCGAATATAAGGTTTTAGGTACAACAAAAACACCAAAAGACGATACTCTGTCACTTGTATATGTAAAACTTCATACAGGAAGAACACACCAAATCAGAGTACAGTTTGCATCAAGAAAAACAGCTCTATACGGCGACGGAAAATACGGAAGCAAGACTTCGGACAAAAAGACTGCACTTTGGTCGTATAGGCTATCGTTTTTACACCCAATTACGAAAAAACAACTCGTATTTTCTGAGTTACCCGAAAGTTGTAATCCTTGGGAACTTTTTGATTTTACAAACATTGAAATATAATCTACGAAAGGATAAGTAATATGACAAATTTAGAAAAACTAAAAATTGCTATACAGCAAAAAGCTGATGCTATACTTGTCCAATCGCAAATTAATCAGTTATACCTAACCGACTTTGATTACACAGACGGATACGTACTCGTAACAAAAAACAAGTCATATCTAATAACCGACTTCCGCTACATTGAAGCAGCAAAGAAAAACGTAAACAAAGATTTTGAAGTTATATGCTTTAATGCTATGTCGGATATAAAAAAGCTTCTTACTGAAAACAACGTAAAAACTCTTATGTTTGAAGATTCAGAACTTACTTGCAAAGATTACGAAAAACTAAAAAGTATTTTTAATGATATCAACCTTGTTCCTGCAGGAAGCGTTATTGAAGATATAAGAGAATATAAGTCGGAAATTGAAGCAAAATGTGTTATAAAAGCCCAGAGAATTGCCGAAAAATCACTGAAAGAACTTATTTCATCATTCGACAGAAATATGACAGAAAAAGAACTTGCGGCATACCTTGAATATCTTATGAAGAAAAACGGTGCTGACGGTATTTCTTTTGATACTATTGCAGTATCGGGAAAGGCTTCTTCTCTTCCCCACGGAGTACCCAGAAACAAAAGAATCCAAAATGGTTTTCTGACCATAGATTTCGGCGCAGTCTATAAAGGCTATCATTCCGATATGACGAGAACTTACTGCATCGGCAAAGCCACAAAGGAAATGAAAAAGGTATATAACACCGTGCTACACGCTCAGTCTCAAGCAATCAATGCAATAATGACCGGCGAAAGAAACTGCAAAAAAGTTGATGAGATTGCGCGCGATATTATCTACAAGAGTGGATACGAAGGCTGTTTTGGCCACGGGCTCGGCCACGGTGTAGGATTACAGATTCACGAAGCTCCTAGACTTTCGCCAAAGGTTGACCAAGCAAAAATGCTTGAAACCGGACATATCGTAACAGTTGAGCCCGGTATATATATCGAAAATAAATTCGGTGTCAGAATTGAAGATATGATTTATATGAGCAATAACGGCCCTATAAATATAACAAAAATGCCAAAAAAACTTATTGAATTGTAAAAACAATTATAAAAGCCCTTGAAAATGGCTGTAAAATAGTGTATAATATGTTAGATTATTTATATTTGATTCAAATTAACGGAGGACAAACATAATGGTAGTAGCAGGTGATTTCAAAAATGGCGTTACGTTCGAAATGGACGGTAACGTATTTCAGGTAGTTGAATTCCAGCACGTAAAACCCGGTAAAGGAGCTGCTTTCGTAAGAACAAAGCTCAAGAACGTTATTACAGGTGCTGTAATTGAAAAGACCTTCAGCCCTACTGATAAATATGAAAACGCATACGTTGAACGTAAAGATATGCAGTATCTCTACAACGACGGCGAACTTTACTACTTCATGGACCTTGAAACATTCGAACAGCTTCCCCTTGAAGAAACAAAGCTTGGCGACAACTTCAAGTTTGTTAAGGAAGAAATGCTTTGCAAGATTATTTCTTACAAAGGCAACGTATTCGGTGTTGAACCCCCTATGTTCGTAGAACTTGCAGTTTCTGACACAGAACCCGGATTCAAGGGCGATACAGCAACAGGCGCATCTAAGCCCGCAACTCTTGAAACAGGCGCACAGATTAAGGTTCCGCTTTTCATCAACATCGGCGACGTACTTAAGATTGACACCAGAACAGGCGAATATCTTGAAAGAGCAAAACAGTAATTTTTATAATAAATAAGGAGTACTGATTATGATGATGACAATTACAGAAAAAATCGCTAATCTCAAAGGTTACCTTGAAGGCGTACAGCTCGACGAAAGCAAACAGGAAACAAAAATAATCGAAAAGATTGTTGACATTCTTGAAGACATGGCTCTCGAAATTGAAGAAATGGAAGAATCAGTTGACACTCTCAACGATTATGCAGAAGAACT
>JAZRPI010000067.1:0-4802 GCA_045649165.1 Eubacteriales bacterium
GGTGTAATTTTTCGCAGGAAATATCGAAATGGCTTATGGAAATAAAGCGTGATAAATGTGGCAGAGTTGAATATGTCAATATATGCAATATACAGATAACAGGACGTAGAATAAGAGAAATATTCGGACTCAAATCAACGAGTTTTGATATTGCTTTTGAAAATGAAATATTTAAGTTTACTGTCAAGGGAAACGGCCATGGTGTAGGACTCAGTCAGTACGGCGCACAGCAATTTGCAAAGAGTGGGTTGAAGTACAAAGATATTTTGTTGCACTACTATAAGAATACGGAATTAGGACTGTACCAAAATAATATTGCAAATGGTTGAAAAATACATAATTTGGTGTATAATATAGTGATAGAGTATTATAAAAATAATAAAAGGCAGGTAGCAGAGCATTGGAAAATATAAGAATTTCCGAAGGTGTAAGCTTAAATATAATAGAGACAGACAAATTCAAAACGAACTATCTTTCGTTTAATTTTGTTACCCCCTTATGCAAGGAAAAGGCGGCGTTGTACGCCTTAATTCCGCAGGTGCTTATCAGGGGGACTGAAAATTATAAAGATTTGGCGTCAATCAAGAATGCTCTTGACGATTTGTATGCGGCTTCGATTGAAGGACGAGTTTACAGACGCTCGGACTATCAGGTATGCGGAATTACATCAAGCTGGCTTGCCGATAAATACGCGATTGACGGAACTGATATAACCGGCGGAAGTCTTGATATACTTGAAGAAATTTTGTTTATGCCATATCTTGAAAACGGTGTTTTTGCCGACAATTACGTTGAATCTGAAAAGAGAATACTCATTGACGATATAAGAGCGATGATAAACAATAAAACGTCGTATGCAATCAGACGCTGTCAAGAAGAAATGTGCGAAAATGAAGCTTTTGGTATAAACGAAAGCGGCGATGAAGAATCCGTAAACAGAATAAATGCAAAAGAGCTTTTTGATGCATACAAGGAACTTTTGAGTTGCTCAAGAATTGAAATTTTCTACGTCGGCAGCTGTGACAGACAGAAGCTGATTGATAAAATAACAGCGATGTTCTCTGGTTGTGACAGAAAGTACAAAGAACTTGAAAAGCCTTACGTAAAAAGAGACGTTGAAAAGGTAAAAGAAATAACCGAAAAATGTCCCGTTACCCAAGGCAAACTTTCATTAGGTTTTAGGACGGCAAGCGTGCTTGGCGAAGAAGATTATAAGGCGTTGCCTGTGTTCTTTGAAATGTACGGCAATTCTCCTGTAAGCAAACTCTTTATGAACGTCAGAGAAAAACTCAGCCTTTGTTATTACTGCCGAGCTATCCCCGAAGGAATGAAGGGCATTATGGTAGTTACAAGTGGTATTGAAGTTGCAAACAAAGAAAAAGCGCAGAATGAGATATTAGCTCAGCTTGATTGTGTAAAACAGGGCGATTTTACCGACGAAGAGCTTGAACTTGCAAAGAAGTCTTTGAAAAATGCTTACAGTGAGCTTGACGACAGTCCTGCTGCATTGGAAGGTTGGTATTTGACAAGGAGACTTGCAGGGCAGTCCAGTACGCCAGAAGCCGTATGCAAGGAATTTATAAGCGTTACAAGAGACGACGTTATCAAATCTGCCAACAAAATAAAGCTTGATACTGTGTATTTCCTTGAAGGTACGCTTAAGGGGGAGGCTGATTTTGATGAAGAATAATATAACCGTAAGAAAAAATGAGCTCTTAGGCGAAAGCTATACGAAAATATGCCACAAGAGTGGTCTTGATATTTATGTTTTTCCGAAGAAATTAACAACAACTTTTGCTGTGTTTGGAACAAAATACGGCTCTATTGACAATAAATTCAGGCTTAAGGGAGAAGAAAAAGTAACGGAAGTACCAAACGGTATCGCGCACTTTCTTGAGCATAAGCTTTTTGATAATGAAAATGGGCCTGATACCTTTTCGAGATATGCAGAAACAGGCGCTAATGCAAATGCTTATACTTCTTTTGACAAGACAGCTTATTTGTTTTCGTGTACCGAGAATTTCAAAGAATCGCTTGAAATATTGCTTGATTTTGTGACAAAACCGTATTTTACCGACAAGACGGTACAAAAAGAGCAAGGAATCATAGGGCAAGAAATCAAAATGGGCGAAGACAATCCTGCAAGAGCATTGTTTTTCAACCTTATGGAAGCTTTGTATACTAAGCATCCTGTTCAGATTAGCATTGCGGGTACTGTTGATTCAATTGCAAAAATAGATGCACAGCTTTTGTATAAGTGTTATAATACTTTTTATAACTTGCACAATATGGTGCTTTGTGTATGTGGCGACGTTACTGTTGACGAAGTGTTGGAAGTTGCAGATGCACAGCTTAAAGAAGCTGATGAATGCGAAATTGAAAGAATATTTGACGAAGAAAAAGATTGTGTTTGCAAAGATAGAATAACGGCAAAAATGCAGGTTGCAAAGCCGTTATTTGAAATAGGCGTAAAGGACAATCATATATCGAAAGACCCCATTGAAAGACTTAGAAAAGCGGCGGGAATGTCGGTTCTTAACGAAATGCTGTTCAGCAAGAGCAGTAAGATTTTTAATGAGCTTTATGATGAAGGTCTTATTTCGGGTAACTTTGACTATTGCTATACGATAAGTTCAAGTTTTGCTTTTAACGAGCTTTCAGGCGAATCTTCCGACCCTGAAGCTGTTTACGGAAGAATAAGAGAATATATAAAAGAAATGCAAACAAAAGGTCTTGATAAAGAGTCTTACGAAAGGTGCAAAAAGGTAATTTTTGCTGACTTTATAAAGACTTTTGACAGCACCGAAGAAATAGCTTGTGAGCTTATGAGCTATATTTTTGAAGACTGCGATATGTTCGACTATGCAGAAGTAATAAGAGAGCTTAAGTTTGAAGACGTTGAAGAGTTACTCAATAATGTATTTTGTGATGAATATTTTGCAATGTCTACTATAATGCCGCTTTGATGTAAAAAAGGACGTGTTAAATATGACGAACTATATTTCTTTCCCAGGAATTGGGATAGGGGAAATGAAAATAAATAAAATTGCATTTTCATTGTTTGGCAGAGATATAGCCTGGTATGGAATAATCATAACTTTAGGTATTATTCTCGCGGTTCTTTACGTGATAAATCGCGGAAAATACGAAGGAATATCTGAAGACGATATAATAGATTATGCGATTTTTACAATACCTTTGGCGATTATAGGCGCAAGACTGTATTACGTACTCACAAGTCTTGACCAGTATGACAGCTTTCTTGAAATGATTGCTATATGGGAAGGTGGACTTGCCATATATGGAGCTGTAATAGGCGGAGCTTTGACGATAGCCGCAGTAAGCTATTTCAAAAAGAAAAAGATACTCAAATTGTTTGATATGGCGTGTCCTGCCGTTATGATAGGGCAGATGATAGGTCGTTGGGGCAATTTTATGAACGCTGAAGCGCACGGCGGAGTGACTGATATATTCATAAGAATGGGTATAAGAAGCGAGTATATGGACAAGGCAATTTACGTCCACCCCACGTTTTTGTATGAATCATTGTGGAATCTGCTCGGTTTTTTACTTATAAATGCGTACTACAAAAAGAAAAAGTACCACGGCGAAATATTTTTTATGTACATAGCTTGGTACGGATTAGGCAGATTTTTCATTGAAGGACTGCGTACGGATAGTTTGTACGTCGGACCTTTCAGAATATCGCAGGTAATCGGACTTGTATCGTTTATAGTGGGTGCATCTTGTCTTGTGTATATGTATTTTAAAAAGGCGAGAAATGCAAAACCCATACTTGAAATTGAAAGTAATAGCGAAAAAGAAGGAGAATAAAAATGGCAAAGATTATTGACGGAAAGGCTATATCAGCCGCAATTAGACAGGAAATAAGTGAAGAAGTAGCAGCAATGAAGCAGGAAAAGGGAATAGTACCCGGTCTTGCAGTTATTATTGTTGGACAGGACCCTGCATCTCAGGTTTATGTAAGAAACAAGAAAAAGGACTGCGATGAAACAGGCATAAATTCAATAGTTCACGCACTCCCTGAAGATACTACCGAAGAAGAACTTTTGGCTCTCGTTCACAAGCTTAATAACGACGATAACGTTCACGGTATTATTGTTCAGCTTCCGCTTCCTAAGCATCTTGATTCTGACCTTATAATCAACAATATTGATTCGAGAAAAGACGTAGACGCGTTCCACCCCTACAATGTAGGTAAAATTATGATAGGCGACTACGAAATGCTTCCTTGTACACCCGCTGGCGTTATGGCGCTTCTTGAAAGAAGCAATATTGAAGTTGCAGGCAAAAATTGCGTTGTTCTCGGCAGAAGTAATATAGTAGGAAAACCACAGGCGATGATGCTTTTGCACAAAAATGGAACTGTTACTATTTGCCACAGCAGAACAAAGAATCTCAAAGAAATTTGCCAGAGTGCTGACATACTCGTAGTTGCAATCGGCAGAGCGAAGTTTGTAACAGAAGATATGGTAAAAGAAGGCGCTGTTGTAATTGACGTCGGTATGGACAGAGATGAAAACGGAAAACTCTGCGGCGACGTAGACTATGATGCAGTAGAAAAGAAGGCTTCATACATTACTCCCGTTCCCGGCGGTGTAGGACCTATGACAAGAGTAATGCTTTTACAAAACACACTTACTGCTGCAAAGAAAAGGTTGGAAAAATGAAAAAACATATAAAAGAATACGGCGTCTTTTATTTAATCTCGTTGGCGATCGCAATTATACCGTATGAAGTGATGGCTGTTATTGCTATGTGGAATGCAAAACTTTTTTCTG
>JAZRPI010000068.1:0-3276 GCA_045649165.1 Eubacteriales bacterium
ATTCTGTTCTTCCATTATTTCGTTGTATCTATTTTCTGTGATTTCATACCATTTTGATGTATCTGCATTATCGGGCAGATATACAACACCACCAACCGAAGAATATGCTTCTCCGTTGGTCAACACATAGCCTTCGCTTGCTTGTATTTTTTGCATCTTAATGGTTGATACTGTCATGTCAATCTCCATCCTTTCCCTGTTGCAATTGCGATTTCTTCGTTTGTAAGTTTTTCTAAATTTACTGTGCCTAAAGTACATACCCATTCTGTGCCACTTGTGTCTGTTGTTTTGTCTGCAAGTGCGTTGATTATGCTGACAAGGCTGTCATGTGAAAGCTTTTCTGACCAATGCACATCAAAGTTGTTGCTGTTGATTGTGCCGCATACTGTTAAATTTTCAAGTGCATCGCAGTATAGGAAAATTGTATTTCTCAAATCCGCATATGGTGAAAACTCGATGGATCGAATGGTCTTTAATTGTCTGCAATTTTGGAAGATTGTCGCACACATAGTAGTTTTGGTATAGACAACCTTCATGTCAACCAAAGTATCTGTTATTGTAGATGATGCAAGACATTGGTTGAGTGACCCTTCTATTGGATACTTCGGATGGTATATATCGTCACTCCAATTCATGAACGCATACGCATAGTCTGTTCGTGTTCCGTTCTTTTGAAAAGAATCCCAAAAAGCATCTCGTTCTGCAAACTTGCCGTCTTCAAAACCTTCATCATATCCACCGCCACCCGCGTTCTGCCCTGCTGTATAAACATCCTCAATCTTACTTGCAAAATCGGAAGGCTTAATCAAATCACTTGTACCAGTTTTTTCGCGAATAGCATCTGCGATCGCCTTAAATTTTTCCTGCTGCTCACTCATACGCCAACCTCCCAACTGTCAAGGATTGCTTTTTGCACAGAAACATCTACATATCCTTTTGAATTGGTATAATACATTGCTGAACAGGAATAAGTAAACGCGGATGTTTTTACAACACAAAGTCCTGTACATTCGTTTTTAGCATACTCTAACGCACTTGCTTCTGCATCTCCGAAAAGAACATCAGAACGCAATACAATTCCGTCGCCGTCAATAAAAGACACAGTGTTGTTGATGATATCAAAAACACACTGCGTTTGAAAATTGCTGATACCAAGTGTGTTGAATTCTTTTGTTGAAAAGTTTCCACCTTCGTCAAATTTCAAATAGAAAGAGCCTCGTGCATAAACAACAACCTTCTGCAAGCCGCCTGTTGCACCAAAAAGTTGATTGTAAGAACCATCTGTTATTATATTTTGTTCTACACCAATTCTACTTTTTTCATCTGTGTATCCTTTTGCATTTTGTTCTACTTTATCTGCGTACGCTTCAGTAGTTACATAATACTTTGCCACGATACGGTCAACATTTCCGCTCGTTGTGGAAAGTTTAAAGCCTTTACATTTGTTCAAAACAAAGTCCTGAACAGTTGCGCCACTAAAAGTAATTGAATACGGCAATTCACCGCTAACATTAGCCAATCGCACAGTAGCCTCTCCGCTGACAAAATCATAATGAATATAATCTGCACTATTTATCGATTCCGCTGATTTGTTATCTTCCTCGTCAAAATATAGTTTTGAATCAAACTCTGTTCCGTAAACTGTTAGCGAAAGCAATCCACCGCATGAATCAGGAAGAAGATAAAACGAATTAATTGCATTGCTCGCATCGGTCTCTGTTTCACAATTGATGCGTTGGCGTAAATCAATATTGACTTCGTTTGTGTAAGACTTTGCCGCTTTAAGATTTTTTTCATCTTGAATAAAAATCAAATTCTCTATGCGTTGGTCGTTTTCGTAAAATTCGTCCCATGTCTTATTAATTTCATCGTCTGTGTATGTTTTAAGTTCGGCAAGAAACTCGTCTTTTGGGGTCCACTTATATTCGCCTGAATATATACCGCAATGGGTGTACTTTGCCTTAAACTCTTCAAGTGTCGTCACATCCAAAGGTTTTTCAAGACTATCAAAATTGTATTCAAATCCAACCTCTCCAAGATTGAGATATCCACGACAATAACAAACAATTTTACCTTCGGTTTTAGGATTGAAAAACACAACCTTGTTGCCGTGAAATCCTACAGCGGAAGAGTCAATTTCAATATCGAAATTCAAATTTCCTTCGGAATACCAAAACGAACGCATACCTTCTGTACTTACGGGATTTTTGCAAAGTTCAAAACTCCAAACAGCATTATCCGCAACATCACTTTTTGGAGGGATAAAAGGTCTTTCGGAAAAATCAAGCAATTCATCTTTCTGTTCAGGAGTAAGGTCTTCATAAGTTAAAGCATCGCCTTTGTCACCTTTATCCCCTTTATCACCTTTTTGCCCTCTTAAGGCTTCTTTTTGTTCGGCTGTCAAATCGTCAAAAGTCAAAGGTTTTCCTCTGTACCCTCTTATTCCTCTTGATTTAGATATGTTTCCTGTCATCTTCATCACCTCAATCCAATTAATTAAAGATTGCTCGCATTTCAATTCTGCAAGCTTTACCGAGGTTTTTGACTATAATAGCGGAAACTGTTTTGTTAACCTCGTCATTTTCTTGAATTTCCTGACACAACGCACTTCCGTCTCTCGGATTTTCAGCAAGTGTTCCGTACAGTCTGATTTTCGGATTGCCCTCTTCATCCGGTTCCGCGTCGGTAAGCCAACCAATATCGTTAATGCCTCTTTTGTTTGCTGAAACAGGTGGCATTTTAACAATGATAACCTCGTTATCACCAAGGTCCTTTCTAAAAACAAAATTAAATGCATTTGTTGTTCTCTGAAATTCCAACAATTTAATGTTTCGCAAATCACTTACAACATCAGATATCTTCATAACCGCTTACCTCCTTTGTCAACTGAATTTCTGTAAAAACGCCTTCATCTCTGTATCGCAAAAACGCAGATGTCATTAGGTTATATTTATCTACAACAGAAATTAATTCGTCATTGTCGCTTAATAATTCAAAACTTGATGTAAATAAACCGATGTCAACCATTTTACTCACTTTATCAGCATCAACACCCTTAAGCACAAATGTCGCAATCCATTTAAAAATCTTACCGCTATTCATAACAGATTGTTCATTAAAATTTGTGCATTCAACCTTTTCACCATTAAAAAACTTAATTTTCATATTGCATTCACCTTTCTTTATAATTTTTCTGAAATCCATCTATTTATACACTCGGTAAGAGTTATAAAATAATCACCATATACAACATCGCCTTGTTTTCTGTCCGTTATG
>JAZRPI010000069.1:0-2628 GCA_045649165.1 Eubacteriales bacterium
ACCGGTGCTTGATATTTTTCTTCTAAAGTCAGAGCTAACGCTTCGCTCTCTTTTGAGTCGGGAGTCGCGGAATTAAGCACTATTACAAAGGGTTTGTTTGACTTTTTGAGTTCATCTACTACCCTTTCTTCAGCTTCAATATATGAGTTTCTTTTTATCTCACCCATAGTGCCGTCCGTTGTTACAAGTACGCCTATCGTTGAGTGGTCCTTGATTACCTTCCGAGTCCCCATTTCTGCGGCGTCTCCAAAAGGCATAGGCTTTTCACTCCAAGGTGTATTTACCATTCTTACGTTACCGTCTTCAATCTGTCCCATAGCATCGGGAACGATAAAACCTACACAGTCAACCATTTTCACCCTTACTGCCATATTATCGCCTACTGTTAAGCTTACAGCATTTTCGGGTACAAATTTCGGTTCTGTGGTCATTACGGTCTTTCCTGCCGCGCTCTGCGGCATTTCGTCCTTCGCCCTTGTTAATTCATTTGTATCCTTTATATTGGGGAGTACTGCAGATTCCATAAACTTTCTTATAAAAGTAGATTTGCCCGTACGCACAGGACCAACTACTCCAATATAAATATCTCCGTTCGTTCTTGTCGCTATATCATTGTAAATACCAACATCTGTCATAAACTTTACACCTTTCATACAGATAATTTCTTTTGGTAATGTTTATGATTTATCTTTTCAGTTTATGACAAAAACAAAACCCTTTCAGAATTTTGAAAGGGTTTTTAATATTCTTTTTATTTATGAAACAAGAACGTATACCGACTGTTTTGCTCCGCTTTCTGTTGTTACGGTTACATTAACCGAACCTGACGATAGAGCTGTAATTACGCCAAATTCGTTTACAGTAACAATACCTTCTTTGTCTACTGACCAAGTAACTTTTTCGTTATAACTGAGAGCTGCAATTCTTGTATGCTCTCCTTTATAAAGTTTGACCATACTTGTCGGAGAAAGTCTTGAAATACCGTCATTTGCTATCATTTCAACAGTCTGTTTTTCGCCTAAATACACACCGAAAATAGCGTCAAATGCGTTTGTTCCCGCTTCCTTTCCGTGATAGTTATAGCCGATCTGATTATAATGCACGTTATCCGTTCCTACAAATCCATAGCCTTCGCTTGTCTTGTCGCGGTCACTGTACATTCTTGCTATTTCAGCAAACTTTCTTGTTGCAATATATATATCATCATTTGTATTCGCCAAAGCAAATTGCGCTGATATAACCGGTACAATTGCCGCAGAAGTTGACGCTCCGCTTGTTCTTACAACCATGATACCGTTATACTGAACGTTGAAATCTTCTTTCATATCATTGTGAAGCATCATAAAATAATTATAGTAAGTTTCATCAGTCATAAGTTTGCTTTTGTCAAAATTGCTGCTGCTTGATATTATATAGTTTTCTAACTGATGGTCATATATGGCGGTCATAGCAGTTTCGCCCTGACACCAGAAGTTTGCTGTATATACAATTTCGTAGTTATCTTTGAGAATATTAATTAACTTATCATAAGCAGTCTTAGTTATCTGATAGAAATTATCTCCGTCAAATCTTCCCGCTTCTTCGTGGCGACTCAGGTCAAGCCATGACTCAATGGGTGCACCGTTATACGCAGTTTGCAAAAAGACAACCTTTTCTCCCGACAAGTCATAGAAAGTTTTTCCCAACGCTGCCTGATGCCCCTGTTTTGCATACTTCTCCATATCGTACATTTTACCCTTTTGCGACATAACAAGTCTGTTATTCACAATAGGGCTAACGTCATAGCTATAAACTCTGCCCATCTGTCCAATTTTTTCAACAAGGGCTATCTGGTCATCATATTTCACAATATTAGCAACTTCTTTGCCGTAATTTGCTATATCATAATAACCCTGACCGTTACTCTGACCAGTTATCAAAAAGAGATTAATATGCGCTTTTTCTACTCTGTCAACGGTTAACGTTTCTTCACTTCCGTTACCCTTTGCTGTTATTGTTACGGCATTTTCGGAAACTTTCAAAGCTGTCATAAGTCCGTTTTCATCAACAGAAACTACTGATGGGTCTGACGAAGTAAAAGTGTATTTGCCACTGTTTTCGGGCTTGAATTCATATCTGTCATCATACTGCAAAACAAATCCATTCGCTTTATCTTTGATAAATTCAACAGTATACGTGCTTTTATCTCCATTTTGAGCAGTCAAATATACAGTTGCCTTTCCGCTGTCCTTTTCATCGGGCATAGCAGCCTGGCTGATTTTCACTTCAACGTCTTCACCTGCTGTTGCGCTGATTTTCGGCACAGTTGGTCTTCCCGCGGGAAGATTTACCTTATATTCAGTTGTATTCTTGTCAAAATCAATGCTATATCTTGAATCATCAAGTGTAAGCGTTTCAAGGCATACCTTTGGCGCTTCGCCCTTTTCGTCAGTATCGTTTTCGTTGCTGTTTTTGTTACAAGAACAAACCGTCAACACCAAAAACATTGATAAAATAAAAATAGCTAATTTTTTCAACATTCTTTTCATAAGTCTTCTCCTAACATTGTTAAGTTTTCTATAAACATTATAAACTTTTAAAAAGTATATGTCAACAAAAAAATCGGGAAGAGTCCTTCCCGATTTTTGT
>JAZRPI010000070.1:0-8048 GCA_045649165.1 Eubacteriales bacterium
AAAAACAAGGTTAATAGCGCAAATTTTACATATTTCAATTTAAACATCCCCTTTTATAAAATGAATTCTTCCGTTATTTTCAAAATCTCTTCTATAAGTGGTATGCTGATTATAATCAATTCAACTTTCCCTAAAAAATCAACTTTTGATGCAATAGAATTCTCGCCTGCATCTTTACATATATCAGATGTTACTTCGGCGATGAATGACACACCAAAAACCTTTAATAGCGTTTTGCTGTATTCGCTTACATAACTGTTTTTCAGGATACTGTTTATATTTAGAAATTCATCAGAAAAGCGTGAAAAAGCAAAAGAAGCGACTATAACCGAAAATACTATTGATGCAGGTAAAGCTAACGGACTTTTTAGTTGTTTTAATATAAGCAAAAGCATAACAGCTAAAATACAAACGAATAAAACGTTTACAGAGTTTGTCATATTCCAAAAGTGTTTTTTATGGTGGAAATAAGTGTTGAAATTTCTTGTACAAGTAACATAAGTACGATTATTATGCCTGCAATTGATACGAGCATTGCCTGGTCGTCACGTCCTGATTTTGAAAGGATTTGACAAACTACGCTTACGAGCAGACCCGCACCTGCAATTTTTAAAATCAAGCTAATATCCATTGTTTTTTACTCCTTTTTTTATAAGAAAAGTATTATCAGCATCAACCCGGCATAGAGCCACAGTGCGACTGTGGTTTTTATTTTGTTTGGGGATTTTGTTTTATGAATGTTAAGTTCTTTTTCGAACATTTCAATACAATAATCACAATGTAGTATTTGTTGTTGTTTGTTGCTTTTTCCAAGATTAGCCCCGAATTGATTTAAAATTTGATTTATCTCGTTTGTACAAGAAATACAGTCACAATTTTTTAGCGCAAATGTCCAATCTTCTCTCAAAATATCGTTAATAAGTTCTTCTGTTTCACGGTATTTTGGTGTGTATGATTCGTATATGTCAGGGATTGGTCTGCTGAAAAATTCTATTTGATTTCTTATATATTTCATCAAATCGAGTATTTCTTGGAGCTGGTTAATTTTGTTTTTTTCTTTTCTGCTTGAATTAAATGCAAGCATGGAAAATGCAAAGAAAATAAGCAATATACCCGCAAGTTTCAAATATGTATTTCTCCTTGTGTTTTGAAGTTATAGACCCTTTTATTTGATACAAAATCTATTCCGATGTAGGTGCTGAAAATATTGTTTTTGTATAGCTCTGCTATGTTTTTTCTTGATAATAATTCGCTTAAATTTTTTGCGTGTGTTGAACAAATCAGAGTAACACCACAATTTTTGCATTGTATAAGCGAAGAAACTTCGTCTTGTATTCCGATTTCATCGCAAACTATTATCTCAGGAGACATAGTTTGAATAGCTATATTCATAGCTTCATATTTTGGATATGAAATAAAAAAATCAACAGGGCATTTTGAGTGAATTTCTGCCGAGTATATTTCGTTTTTTGTGTCAATTACTGCAATTCTTTTGTTGTGTGGTGGTAGGGAAAATTTTTTTATAATTTCTCTCAAAAGAGTTGTTTTTCCGTAGTTTGCCGATGAATATATAAGTGTTCCGTTGTTTGATGGAATGCTGTTTAACAGAGAAGATGGAATAACTGTTTTTTTCACAGGGATTCTTATATTCAGACTATTGATTTCAGAAATGTTGGTTATAATATTATTTTCGGCAACAGCTTGACCGCATACACCGATTCTGTATCCGTTTTCAAACGGTATAAATCCTTTTTTTATCGAGTCAAAAAATGTATGTAATGAATTTCTGCACAGCTTTTGTACAGTCATTTCTATTTCTTCTTTTGAAGTAATAGAATCTGTTACAATATTTTTGTTTCCGACAGTAAAACACAACGGACAGTTTTTGCGCATTCTGATTTCGTTTATGGTCGGATAATTAAGCATTATTTTTTGTACGGTAAGGGGAAGACAATCTGTCAAATCTTTTGAAATTTCCATATTTTTACCTCTCTTCAAAACAATTATATGACGGACAATCTGTATTATTACAAAATCGTAAAATAAAGGGTAAATCTCTTTACAGTTTGCTATATATATGTTATAATATAATGATTTTAAATATATAATAGGTGTTTTATGATAATTTTGGGTATCGACCCCGGTTATGCTATTGTGGGTTATGGTGTAATTGAATATAAAAATATGCGTTTTAAGACACTCGCTTACGGCGCTATAACTACTCCCGCGCATACAAAACCGGAGGACAGGCTCAAGGTTATTTACGATGAGCTTGATATGTTAATTAAAATGTACAAGCCTGATTGTATGGCAATTGAAGAACTGTTTTTTAACACTAACCAGAAAACAGCCATTGTTGTTGCTGAGGCAAGGGGTGTTATGCTTGTTTGCGCTGTGAATAACGGTTTGAAAGTTTATGAATATACACCGCTTCAGGTAAAGCAAGCTGTTGTTGGATACGGTAGGGCTGAGAAAAAACAGGTGATTGCTATGGTTGTTAATTTTCTGAATCTTGAGAAGAAACCAAAACTCGATGATACAGCCGATGCACTTGCCATTGCCGTATGTCACGCGCATACAAACGGGTCTTTATTGTCTAAATATCAGTAAAAGGAGATTTTGAAATGTTTTATCATATTTCGGGTGAACTTGTAGTTGTTGAAGCTAATACTGCTGTGATTGATTGCGGCGGAGTTGGGTATTGTCTGACTGTAAGCGCTAACACTCAGAGAAACTTAAAAATGCCCGGTCAGAAAGTAAAACTGTATACACATTTTTCTGTTAGAGAAGATGGTGTTGAACTGTATGGTTTTTATGACATAGAAGAAAGAGATACTTTCAAAATGCTTATTACTGTGTCAGGTGTTGGACCGAAGGCTGCAATAAATATTATGTCAGCGTTGACACCTGAGTCGTTTGCGTTAGCTGTTATAAATGGCGATGCAAAACTTATATCAAAAGCACAAAACGTTGGCGCTAAGACGGCGGCGAGAATTATTCTTGAACTAAAAGATAAAATTTCAAAAACAGTTTCTGTTGATACAGAAAGTGGATATGTTGAAACTAATATACAGACAGGCTCTGAAAAGATGTCAGAAGCACAAAATGCTCTTATGGTGCTTGGATATAAACAGTCTGAAGCCATTGCAGCATTGAAAGGCATTGATGTCAGCCAATATGAGATTGAAGATATTATTCGTCTTGCTTTAAAGAAACTTATGAGATAAGGGGTGGAATTATTAATGTTTACTGAAGAATTTGATACAGAACTTGAAAATCGATTGATGTCTACCCAATATTCAGAAGAAGATTCAGTCATGGAAGTAAGCCTTAGACCGACGTCTCTTGAAGAATATGTCGGACAGGTTAAGGCTAAAGAAAATCTTAAGGTGTATATAGAAGCGGCAAAGAAAAGAAACGATGTTCTTGACCATGTGTTGCTTTATGGCCCACCAGGACTCGGTAAAACAACACTCGCATCAATTATCGCGAATGAAATGGGCGTTAATATCAGAATTACATCGGGGCCCGCTATTGAAAAACAGGGAGACTTGGCAGCTTTGCTGACTAACTTAGGCGAGAACGATATTCTGTTTATCGACGAGATTCACAGACTTAATAGGTCGGTTGAAGAAATACTCTATCCCGCTTTGGAAGATTATGCACTCGATATTATTATCGGAAAAGGTCCTGCTGCAAGAAGCATCAGACTTCCTTTGCCTAAATTTACGTTAATCGGTGCAACAACAAGAGCTGGGCAGTTATCTACACCCTTGCGCGACAGGTTTGGTGTTATTTCAAAGCTTGAAATGTATACTCCTGATGAATTAGCTCGTATAGTTACAAGAAGCGCAGGTTTGCTTGGGATAGAAATTGATGAAGACGGAGCTTATGAGATAGCTTCGCGTTCAAGGGGGACTCCGCGTATTGCCAACAGGCTTTTAAAGAGAGTCAGAGACTTTGCGCAGGTTAAGGGCGACGGAGTGATTAATCTTGATATTTCTCAATACGCTCTTAATATGCTCGAGATTGACGAGCTTGGTCTTGATAACGTTGACAGAAAGATGATGGAAACAATTATTAATATCTACAACGGTGGTCCTGTTGGGCTTGAAACTCTTTCTGCAACAATAGGCGAAGAAGCTGTTACTATCGAAGATGTTTATGAACCGTATTTGATGCAGATTGGATTTATAAGCAGAACACTTCGTGGTAGATGTGTAACGAAGCTTGGATATGAACACTTGGGTATTCCATATAAAAATGCTCAGACAAACGATATGCAGCTTACAATTGACGAGATAGATACTTAAAGAGGGATATAATGCGATATACAAATAACTGGACTGATTATGAACTCCTTGATACAAGCGATGGCGAAAGACTTGAACGTTGGGGAGATTATATACTTGTAAGACCTGACCCGCAGGTTATATGGAAAGATATGAAAAACCATAAGGGCTGGAAACGTCCTGATGCTGTTTATTCAAGGTCTAAATCGGGTGGCGGAGCCTGGAAGGAAAATAAACTTCCAGAACAATGGAACGTTAGATATGAAAAGCTTGACCTTACGTTTTTGATTAAACCTATGGGATTCAAGCATACAGGTCTTTTTCCTGAGCAAGCTGTCAACTGGGAAAAAATGTATGATTTGATAAAGAATGCAAACAGACCCATCAAGGTGCTTAACCTTTTTGCATATACAGGTGGAGCAACAGTAGCTTGCGCAAAAGCAGGTGCTTCTGTTGTGCATGTCGATGCATCAAAAGGAATGACCTTACAAGCGAAAGAAAATGCGAAGTTGTCAGGGCTTGAAAACGCACCTATAAGATATATTGTCGACGATTGCCAGAAATTTGTTGAAAGAGAAATCAGACGTGGCAACAAGTACGATGCGATAATTATGGACCCGCCGTCTTACGGAAGAGGGCCGGGCGGAGAAGTGTGGAAGCTTGAAGAATGTATCGCTGATTTTATCAATAAGGCAGCGTGTGTTTTAAGCGAACAACCTTTATTCTTCCTTGTAAACTCATACACAACAGGACTTTCTCCTGCTGCTGTGGGATATATACTAAATACAACGTTAAAAAATAAGCTTGGCGGAAGAACGGAGCTTGATGAAATAGGCTTAAAAGTAACACAAACGGGAGAAATACTTCCGTGCGGAGCTTCTTCTTTCTATATTGGAGTATAAAAATGTCAGATGCTTTTATCAAAGTTGAAAACGTGTGTTTCAGCTTTACTGATGATAACAACGAAAAAATATCTGTTTTGAATAACATTTCTTTTGAAGTCAAAAAAGGAGAGTTTGTTGCAATACTAGGTCATAATGGTTCAGGTAAATCGACAATGGCAAAGTTGCTTAATCTTATTCTTTCTCCTGATAGCGGAAAGATATATATTGACGGAAAAGATATAACGGCAGATGATATAACTGATGAAGAAATATATTCAATCAGGCAGAGAATAGGAATGGTATTCCAGAATCCCGACAACCAGCTTGTTTCTTCTGTTGTTGAAGAAGACGTAGCATTTGGACCTGAAAACCTTGGTGTTGAGCCCAAAGAGATAAAAGAGAGAGTTCAAAAAGCTCTTGAAGAAGTCGGAATGTCTGAATTTTCAAAGCATTCTCCGGCTCAGCTTTCGGGCGGTCAAAAACAAAGGATAGCTATTGCAGGTATTATTGCAATGCTCCCCGATTGTATTGTATTTGATGAATCGACGTCTATGCTTGACCCGTCAGGTAGAAAAGACGTAATGAATTCTATTGAAAAACTGAACAGAGAAAAGGGAATTACAATACTTCATATAACTCACAACATGAACGAAGCTATTCGAGCTGACAGAGTGATTGTAATTAATGACGGAAAGGTTTGTATGAACGACAAGCCGGAAAACGTATTTTCCAACGTTCAGAAACTTCATGAAATAGGACTTGACGTTCCACAGGTTACGGAATTGATTTACGAACTTAAAGGCTGTGGATTAGATTTACCCAAGGATATTATTGATATAGACAAAGGAGCAGAAGCGTTTGCTTCTGTATTAAGGTAATGGCTGAACTCAGATTATGTGGTGTGTCTTATGTTTACAGTGGCGGTACGCCGTTTGAAAAGACTGCACTTGACAATGTAGATGTTACTTTTAAAAATGGAATAATTACAGGTCTGATTGGTCATACGGGTTCAGGAAAATCCACCCTTGTTCAATTGCTCAACGGACTTCTTAAACCGACACAGGGAACCATTCATCTTGACGATGAAGATATTTGGGAGAATCCTAAGGATATAACATCTGTAAGATTTAAAGTTGGACTTGTTATGCAATATCCCGAATACCAGTTGTTTGAAGAAACTGTAAAAAAAGATATTGAATACGGCCCTAATAATATGGGACTTGAAAACGACGAAGTTGAAAAAAGAGTAAGAGAAGCAGCATTCTTTTGCGGTATAAGTGAAGATTTGTTTGAAAAATCTCCTTTTGAATTGTCAGGCGGTCAGAAACGTCGTGTTGCAATTGCCGGTGTAATGGCTATGCAGCCAAAAGTTTTAATTCTTGATGAGCCCGCTGCAGGTCTTGACCCTATTGGCAGAGAAGAAATTTTGGGCGGAATAAGAACGTATCAAAAGACTACGGGCACTACCGTTATTATTGTAAGTCATAGCATGGAAGATATGGCTGTATATTGCGATGAGTTAATCGTTATGAACAAATCGAAAGTTTATTTAACAGGGAAGACAAAAGAAGTCTTTGCTCAGTCAGATAAACTTGTTAGCGTTGGTCTTGACGTTCCGCAGATTACACACCTTTTCAAGAAGATGAGAAATTTGGGGATTGATGTTCCCGAAGATGTGTTTACTGTCCAAGAAGCTAAAGAAATAATTCTCTCTGTTTTGAAGAAAAAGGAGGGAACTGTATGATTAAAGATATAACATTGGGACAGTATTTCCCCGGAGATTCAATTCTGCACAGACTTGACCCGAGAATGAAAATTATACTGACTATTTTGTATATTGTTTTGATATTTCTTGCAAAGTCAGCTGTTTCATACTTGTTTATTGTTTTGTTTGCGTTTATTCTTCTTATGGTAAGTAAATTGCCTGTAAAATCAGTACTCAAAGGCATAAAGCCGGTAATGTTTGTAATAGTATTTACTGCGATTATCAACATATTCTGGACAAAAGGCGAAAGAGTATTGTTTGATGTAGGTTTTGTATCAGTTTATTTTGAAGGTGTAATATTCGCACTGTATATGCTTATTAGAATAGTATCTTTGGTTATGGGTACAAGTATTTTACTTACTTATACAACGTCGCCGATTGATATGACTGACGGTATTGAACAGCTTTTATCGCCTTTGAAAAAGATAAAAGTACCTGTTCATGAATTTTCTATGATGATGTCAATAGCTTTACGCTTTATTCCTACTTTGATTGAAGAAACTGACAAAATAATGAATGCTCAAAAAGCAAGGGGAGCGTCTTTTTCAACAGGAAATCTTTTGCAGAGAGCAAAGGCTTTGATTCCTGTATTAATCCCGCTTTTTGTCTCATCAATCAGAAGAGCAGACGATTTAGCTACTGCAATGGAGTGCAGATGTTACAGGGGGGGAAGCGGACGTACAAGAATGAAATTGTTGAAATATAGCATTTCTGATTTTCTTTTCTTGTTTGTTATGCTTTTGTCTGGAACTGTAATTGTATTGATTAATATTTATATTCCTATTTGGGTTGTATAATTTGGGGTAAATGTATTATGAAAATAAAATTACATTTAGCCTACTTGGGTACAAATTATTGCGGTTGGCAGGTGCAGAAAAACGCGCTTTCTGTTCAGGAATGTGTTCAGAATGCGGTTGAGTCTGTTTTTGGTCAACGTGGCAGTCTTACGGGTTGTAGCAGAACGGATAGCGGTGTACATGCAAACTTTTATTGTTGCTGCGCGGAACTTGATAACGTTTCAACAAGTATACCTGCCGAAAAAATTCCTGTTGTGATGAATAGGTTTCTTCCTGAAGATATTTCGGTGTTATCTGCTGAATTCGTTAA
>JAZRPI010000071.1:0-15990 GCA_045649165.1 Eubacteriales bacterium
ATTATTTGTATAAACTTCACTACTTTCACAAACCCTTGAGCAAGTTTTCTTTGCCTACTTTCTTTCGAAAAAGAAAGTAGGTGCTAAGCTTTCTTTTAAGAAAGCGGGCTATATTCTGTCAGTCATTATGTGCGATTCGGAGTTAACCTTACCGTCATCGCGTACCGTTCTGAAATAGAACGCACCGTCATCGTCTTGACCGCGGTATACTTTGATTGTAGAGCCTAAAGGCGCTTCTGCCTGATAATTGATAACTGCTGTAATAACGCGGTTATATTTATTATTCGGCAGATAATCGCAGAATACGTCAAGGTAGTTGGTGTTATTCATATGCATATTCATATCGGTGTCGCTGTAATTTACGGTATGTTCGCCAATAAGACGCATATCCGTTTCTTCAGGAATTCTGAATCTTGCCGGCAGGTCAAGTTCAAGCATTTCCGGAATAGCATCAAATCCAAATTCAACGTCGTTAACTTTAATTAACTTGCCTTCCTTTGTGTCAATAAGGGCAAAAACCGCAACCATTTCTGCAATCAAGTCAGAATTTCTGAATATTCTTGAACAGCGATAAAAGCTTACTCCCTTGCTTTCAACTGCCCATGTTTCAACCTTAATTTTGTCAAAGGCGTGAAGCGGACTGTAAAAGCTGAGATTAATCTTGCTGAGAATAAAAGCTTTGTTGTCCTTACGCAAGTCTTCATTTGAAGGCCCGTAGGTTTTGAGTTGCAGATTTGAAGTTTCGTGCATATAACGAAGAACGGCAGAGGGTTTAACCATGCCGTTCATATCGCAATCATGACTGTTTATTCTGTATTCTTCGGTGTATATCATAAAAAACTACGCCGAAATTTGATTACATCTTGTTGTTTGAACCGAGAACGTTAACAATCTTGTGAGCAACCATCTTGCGAACTTCTTCTCTACCAACCTTGAGATATTCTCTGGGGTCGAATGCAGAAGGAGTATCAGCAAATACTCTACGGATACCAGCTGTCATAGCAAGTCTGATGTCAGAGTCGATGTTAATCTTACATACTGCCATACCTGCAGCTTTTCTGAGCTGTTCTTCGGGAATACCGATAGCATCAGGCATCTTACCGCCCTTTTCGTTGATTTCCTTAACAGCTTCCTGAGAAACTGAAGAAGCGCCGTGAAGAACAATCGGGAATCCGGGAAGTCTCTTTTCAACTTCTTCAAGAATGTCAAAACGAAGCGGAGGGGGAACAAGGATACCCTTTTCGTTTCTTGTGCACTGGTCGGGTGTGAACTTGTATGCGCCATGGCTTGTACCGATAGCGATAGCAAGTGAGTCAACGCCTGTACGTGTAACGAATTCTTCAACTTCTTCGGGTCTTGTGTATGAAGAATCTTCAGCAGATACGTTTACGTCATCTTCAACGCCTGCAAGTCTGCCAAGTTCGCCTTCAACAACACAGCCGTGAGCGTGTGCGTATTCAACAACTTTCTTTGTAACTGCAATGTTGTCTTCGAATGAGTGGTGTGAACCGTCAATCATAACTGATGTAAAGCCACCGTCAATACAAGCCTTACAAATTTCGAAGTCTGCGCCGTGGTCAAGGTGGAGAGCAATATCAATGCCTGTGTCCTTGATAGCAGCGTTTGCAAGAGCCATAAGGTATTCGTGCTTTGCATACTTTCTTGCGCCTGCAGAAACCTGAAGAACAACGGGTGAGTTGAGCTCCTGAGCAGCTTCTGTAATTGCCTGAACGATTTCCATATTGTTGATGTTAAATGCACCTATAGCGTAACCGCCTTCGTATGCTTTTTTGAACATCTCTTTTGTTGTAACTAATGCCATAGTTAAACACTCCCTTTTTTATGTTTAAATAAATTATATTTCTATCCAATCTATTTTAGCCTAAATTTGCCTATAATTCAAGTACTTTACAAATAATTAAACAAAAAATTTAGAATTCGTAAAAAACGGACGACCGATGGTCGCCCCTACAAATTAAGTGATATTATTTTCACAAACCCTTGAGTAAGTTCTTTGCTAAGCTTTCTTCGAAAGAAAGCGTGGGCGCTATATTTGCAATGTATTTTATGCAAATAGTATTAAGTTTTTATGTTTATAACATTACATAAAACGCCAAAAAGTGCGATGTTAAGCCGTTTTATTGGGTGTTCTTCCCTTTTTATGCTATACAAAAGGCTATTGCTTAAATGTAATTAATATGTTAGAATAATAATTGATATATTATATATATCAAATTTCTTGAAAGCGGGTACGAAAATGATTATCAAAAGCGAAACAGGAATAAAAGACCAAGAGCTTTTTGAAGCTTTGAAAAAATCAATAGAAAATAAAGAACTGAAAAAAGTTTTGCTTCTTCCCCCCGACCACACAAGACTGTATTCGGGCGCAGGTAAAATATGTGCTATGTACTATAACTTGCTCAAAGACAGCTGTGTTGTAGACATTATGCCCGCTTTGGGTACTCACGAAGTGATGAGTGAACAAGAATGTGAAATGTTTTTCGGCAAAGATATTCCCTACGAAAGAATTGTTGCTCACAATTGGAAGAACGACGTTGTAAAACTTGGCGAAGTTCCGGCTGAATTCGTATCAGAAGTATCCGAAGGGCTTGTTAACACAAAAATAGACGTTGAAGTAAACAAACGACTCGTATCGGGCGAATACGACCTTGTAATCTCAATGGGTCAGGTAGTTCCCCACGAAGTAGTAGGAATGGCAAACTATTCAAAAAACATCTTCGTTGGCATCGGCGGAAGCTCAATGATTAACAGCTCACACATGCTTGGTGCTTTTTACGGTATGGAAAGAATTATGGGCAAAGACTTTTCTCCTGTCAGAAAAGTGTTTGACTATGCCGAAGAAAATTTTATAAAAGACGTTCCTTTGTTATACGTTCTTACCGTAACCACAAACACGGGCGATGACGTACACATACACGGACTTTTTGTTGGCAGAGAAAGAAAACTGTTTGAAGAAGCTGTTGCGCTCAGCCAAGAAAAAAACCTTAACTATCTTGACAAGCCAATCAAAAAGGCTGTTGTCTACCTTGACGGCAGAGAATTCAAGAGCACTTGGCTTGGTAACAAGGCTGTTTACAGAACAAGAATGGCTATTGCCGACGGCGGCGAACTTATTATATTAGCCCCCGAAGTAGCAAAATTCGGCGAAGACAGCGAAAACGACAGACTTATAAGAAAATATGGCTACGTAGGCAGAGAAAAAGTACTTGAGCTTGTAGAACAGAACAAAGATTTGTCAGACAATCTTTCGGTTGCGGCACACCTTATCCATGGCTCATCCGACGGCAGATTTAATATAACGTACTGCACTCGCAAATTAACCAAAGAAGAAGTTGAAGGCGCAAACTTCGGCTATGCTTCTTATGAGCAAATGGCTCAAAAATACGATATAACAAAACTCAAAGACGGCTACAACATAGTAGACGGCGAAGAAATATTCTATATAAGCAATCCCGCTTTAGGTCTTTGGGCTACAAAGGATAGAATTTTGTGATGGACTATATTGATTTACACACACACTCACATTTTTCTGACGGTTCAATGTCGCCGACGGAAGTTGTAAAACTCGCGAAAGAAAGTGGGCTCAGAGCAATTTCCCTTACCGACCACGACACCATAGACGGACTTGACGAATTTATGGAAGCGGGTAAAGAATACGGCATTGAAACAATCCCCGGAATTGAATTTTCGGTCGTATCAACAGGCGAAACGCACATACTTGGTTATAATATTGACTATAAACAACCTGATTTCTTTAATGCCCTTGACAGAGTCAAAAAGTTACGCCTTGAAAACAACAAAAGAACAGAAGAATCGCTTAAAAAATTAGGCTTTGACGTAACTGTTGAAGACGTAAGAAAAATATCGCCTGTCGGTAACATAGGCAGAGCGCACTTTGCTCGCGTTATGGCAGACAAGGGTTATGCTTCTTCTGTGAAAGAAGCGTTCTCTCTCTATCTTGACAAGGGTAAGCCGGGATATAACAGCCTAAGGCTTCTCACTCCCGAAGATGCAATAAAACTAATCAAAAATGCGGGTGGCAAAGCATATCTTGCTCACTTGCATCTGACAAAAATGCAGGGCGAAGAACTCGATAATTACGTAAAATCCCTTAAAGATGCAGGACTTGACGGCATTGAAGGTTACTATACCGAATACACGGACGAAATGGAAAAAGAATATCAGGATTTGGCAAAAAAATATAACCTTTTGCTGTCGGGTGGAAGCGATTTCCACGGCATGAATAAGCCCCATATAAAAATGGGAGTCGGTTACGGAAATTTGAAGATTCCCTACTCTCTTATTAACGATTTAAAAAAATAACAAATATAAACTGCCGTAAAAGTTGGCAAAAAAGGAGAAAACTATGAAAAAATCAGACATCGGTCTTATTGGTCTTGCCGTAATGGGCGAAAATCTTGTTATGAATATGGAAAGCCACGGCTTTACCGTATCAGTATTCAACCGTTCAACAGATAAGGTTAAAAACTTTGTTGAAGGCAGAGCAAAGGGTAAGAACATTGTTGGAACTTACACTTTACAGGAACTTGTTGCATCACTTGAAAAGCCGCGTAAGGTTATGATGATGATTAAAGCAGGCTCAGCTGTTGACAGCACTATTGAACAGCTTATTCCGCTCCTTGAAGAAGGCGATATCATTATTGACGGCGGTAACTCACACTTCCCTGACACTGCTCGTCGTACAGAATATGTTGAATCAAAGGGACTTCTCTACATTGGTACAGGCGTATCGGGCGGCGAAGAAGGAGCTTTGAAGGGTCCTAGTATGATGCCCGGCGGTTCTCCTAAAGCTTGGGAATCTGTTAAACCTATATTCCAGGCAATATGCGCAAAAGTTGAAGATGGCTCACCCTGTTGCGACTGGGTTGGCGAAAACGGCGCAGGTCATTTTGTAAAAATGGTACACAACGGTATTGAATACGGAGATATGCAGCTTATTTGTGAAGCATATCATCTTATGAGAGACTACGTTGGACTTTCAGCTGACGAAATGCACGAAATATTTGCAGAATATAACAAGGGTGACCTTGACAGCTACCTTATAGAAATTACAGGCGATATTTTAGGATACAAAGACACAGACGGCTCACCCATTGTTGAAAAGATACTCGATACAGCGGGACAAAAAGGCACGGGAAAATGGACAGGTATTGCGGCTCTTGATGAAGGCGTTCCGCTTACACTTATCGGCGAAGCGGTATTCTCACGTTGTCTTTCTGCTATCAAAGAAGAAAGAGTTAGCGCTTCAAAGGTGCTTACAGGTCCTACACCTAAGTTTACAGGCGACAAAAAGCAGTTTATTGCAGACATCAAAGACGCTCTCTTTGCTGCAAAAATCGTTTCTTATGCACAGGGCTACACTCTTATGAGAGCTGCAGCAAAGACTTACGGTTGGAATCTCAACTACGGCGGCATTGCTCTTATGTGGCGTGGCGGCTGTATTATTCGTTCTGTATTCCTTGGCAAGATTAAAGAAGCGTTTGATAATAATCCTGCTCTTACAAACCTTCTCCTTGACCCCTACTTCAAGGATGTTATGGATAAAGCACAGGCAGGTTGGAGACGTGTTTGCGGCGCAGCTATTGCAAACGGTATCCCTGCACCTGCGATGACAACAGCCCTTTCTTACTATGACGGTTATCGTTGTGAAAGATTGCCTGCAAACTTGCTTCAGGCACAGCGCGACTACTTCGGTGCTCACACTTATGAAAGAGTAGACGCTGAGCGCGGTCAGTTCTTCCATACAAATTGGACAGGCGAAGGCGGCGACACTGCGGCTTCCAACTACGTAGTTTAATATTTACCGATTGATTGGAGAGATATATAATGAAAGAACTTAAGAAAAACTGTAAATATGCCCTTGTAGTACCCACAAGTATGGGTGTCAGAATTACTCCCGAAAACGGACAGCCTGTTGCGGCAAGCGATGTTTTTCGTATGCAGGCGACAAGTGCTGAAACAAACGTTGCAAGTATTTCATCATACTTGGGACTTCCTGTAAAGGTGCTTACAAAGTTTGTAAAGGGTAGCCCGATTGCTGCATTTATCAAGCAAAATCTTCGCTCAAGGGGTATGGATTTTGAAGGTAAGGAAATTGAACAGGGCGGTCCTTGGGGATACCGTCATCAGTTTAACATCGCTGACAGCGGTTACGGAACAAGGGGTCCCAGAGTTCACAATGACAGAGCAGGAGAAGTTGGCAGAACACTCTGCTTAGAAGACTTCGACCTTGAAAGAATATTTGGCGAAGAAGGCGTACAGATTTTGCATTTGTCAGGACTTATCGGCGCACTTTCTCCCGAAACAAGCAAGTTCTGTCTTGAACTTGCAAGAGCTGCTAAAAAATATGGTACTCTTATTTCTTTTGACTTAAATCACAGAGCTTCTTTCTGGGAAGGCAGAGAACAGGAATTACACGACATATTTACCGAAATTGCAAGCGTATCCGATATTCTTATCGGTAACGAAGAAGACTTCCAGCTTTGCCTTGGCATAGAAGGCCCCGAAGCTGGCGGTAAAGATATCGCATCAAAGATTGAAAACTTCAAGGAAATGACGGCGAGAGTTAAAAAAGCATTCCCCGAAACTTCTGTTTTTGCAACAACCTTACGTCAGGTTATAAACGTTAATACTCATCTTTGGGGAGCAATTACCCTTGTCGGCGACGAGTGGTATATTGAAGAACCCCGTGAAATCCGCGTACTCGACAGAATAGGCGGCGGCGACGGCTTCGTTGGCGGTCTTCTCTACTCTATTCTCAAGGGTTGGGAAGCAGAAAAATGGGTAAAATTCGGTTGGGCTACGGGAGCTATGGCGACAACGTTCCTTACCGACTACGCACAGCCTGCAGATGAAGAACAGGTTTGGGCAATTTACGGCGGAAACGCAAGAGTTAAGAGATAATTTTTTATAGTAACAGTAAGGCATACCTGTAAAAACGGGTATGCCTTATGTTGATTTATTAAGCAGTTTGTGTTATAATACAGTAACAAAAATGAAAAAGGCAGGAAAAACATAATGAAATGGCTTATAGCATCTGACATACACGGCTCATACTACTACTGCGAACAGCTTATCAAGCGTTTTTATGAAGAAAAGGCTGACAAAATTCTTTTGCTTGGCGACGTACTTTACCATGGGCCCAGAAACGATTTACCGAAAGACTATGCACCAAAAAAAGTTATTGAACTTCTTAACGGCTTGTCTGACAAGATTATGTGCGTAAGGGGTAACTGCGACACTGAAGTAGACCAGATGGTGCTGTCCTTCCCTGTTCTTGCTGACTATGGAATTTTGACTGTTGGTAACAGAATGATTTATGCTACCCACGGACATAAATATAACCCCGAAACACTTCCCCCTTTGCAGAAAGGCGATGCTTTGCTTTACGGCCATATACACGTACCGAAATGCTACACAGAAAACGATATACTGATACTTAACCCCGGTTCTGTTTCTATTCCGAAAGAAAATTCAGAACATTCGTATATGATTTTAGAAGACAATAAGCTTTTCTGGAAGAATCTTGAAGGCAAGGAATACAATAGTTATATTTTATAAAAACACCGAAAAAGACTTAGGAAAAATCCTAAGTCTTTTTTTCTTTAACCCTTATTATCCCGACTGTTATGTCATCACTTCGGTTAGCTTTTCTGACAGCGTCATTCAGTATCTTGTCCGCAAGGTTTTGCAAATTTTCCGTATAGTCGAACGTCAGAATATTGCTCACTCTTACAAGGTCTTCGTTTGACTGCCCTACTCCGTCGCTTACCATTACGATAATGTCGTTGTTTTCAAGTTCAAACTTCACTTCTTCTGCGTTAATTTCACGCGTTATGCCGACAGGCATTGTGTTTGAAGATATCCTGAATATCTTGTCATTACGTAATACGTAGGACGATGCAGCGCCGCTTTTTATGAATGCCGCCTGACCTGAAAGCAGGTCGATTTCAAGTAAGTCAACCGTTGAAAAACATTCTGTATTTTTACTCCTTATAAAATTGTTAAGCATCTCAATGGCAACAGGTTTTGAGTTTTTTGCCATAAGCATTTTTTTGAGAAATAGTGAGCTTAGCCTTGAAGTCAGAGCCGCTTCCCTGCCGCTTCCCATTCCGTCGCTTATGAGTGAATAAAAATAGTCGTTTTTATTCTCAAACATACAAATAGTGTCGCCGCACATTGTTTCGTTCTGCTTTGTGTTTGATGCTGCCGCATATTCTACGGCAAAACGTCTGTCGGAACAAAGGCTTAACGTTATATAATCCCCGTCAATTTCAAATTTCGGGTCGCATAAATTTACCCCGCATATATTTTCGAAGCATTTTTTTATCTCACTTGCCGACAGCTTCATATTTTTTATATCAATTCCGCCTGCAATAATAGACAGTCTTCTCTTTCCGTATACGCAAATATTTCTGGCGTTTAGTTTTATTTTGCGACAAACTTCGCTCAGCTTCGCCTGTGTCGTCTCGTCAGGAAGAAAGTCCATACAGTTAATTTTTACCGCCGCTTCAAGCAGATGCGCCATAGCTTCATAGTCCATGGCAAATACTTCGGTTTTGTTTTCTTTTATCATGCTTTCCAATTTACACGCATGGGCGTCGTTTATTCTTTCAATCATTCGGTCCATGTGCATACATCTTTCAAGCATATAAGTTTCTACGTCGGTTTTTTCCACATACCCCTTTTCGTACAGTGTTTTTGATATATTTGAAAATACGTTTCTTGTTGAAGAATTTTCTTTTTCCCAACAAGTTCTTTTGAAAATACATCTTGGACAGTAATTTTCGCATATACTGTCGCATATTTCGTGCGTATCAAGCAGTTTTGGACGCATATTTTTGTCGCTCAGCTTGTAGAACACTTCCGACAGCTCGGAAAAAGATTTTGAAAGCTCTTCAATATGTTCTTCTGTTGCCTTTTGTTTTCTTTCTGCCAGAAAAGCTATTGTTTCTTCGTTGTCTGTATGTATGTCTATTGCGCTGTATATATCTATCTTGGGCAAGAGTTTAAAATGTACAAGTGGCATAAACACTATGCTTGACAGCAAAATCTCAGGCACGAAGTTGAGCAAAGCGTCAAAACCTTCAATATATAGACCACAAAATATGCTTAATATACAAGATATTGTGATTGCAGAAGCGTTCCCCACCCCCCAGAGCAGACCTGACGTAAGGCCGTTTATTGCAAATACGGGAGAGAGAGCCGTATTTGACAAGAAACCGCATACGAGTCCGTAAACTCCACCCCTTAGCGCCCCTGCAGTTTTGGAAATATAAAAGCTTATAAGAATAGTTGCGATTATAGACAAAGAAAATCCTAGGATATATCTGTCTGTGAGTGTAAAAATTGTTGCAACTATAAGAGAAATACAGCCGATTTCTCTTTTTATGTCAAACTTATGCCTTTTGTCAATGGCTAAGTCAAAGAGAAAGATAAACAAGGGAACAGTCAATATTTCAAGCAGACCGCCGACCAGGTCAAAATAGAGAAAACCGAAATATGCGGCTCTGTAAAAGCTGATAAATATTGATGCTGATACACCTTCAATTATTTTGTATTTTAGTTTTTCGTCAAACAGGAGAAATTTATTTTCGTCGCTATTAAGTGTTCTGTATATAAGTATTCTTGAAACGTAGAGCGCTGTATATATAAGAAAAAGGGGAAGGGCAAGTCCCGTTTTTTCTAAAACTGCCGATATAAGAAGCCCTATATATATAAATGAAACGTTTTTGTTGGCTGCGCTGAGTAGCGCAGTCCCAAAGGGAAGTGACGAGTAGAAAAACGTTTTTGTGCCGAACAGTACGCCTAAAGCTATACAACCTATGCTTTTTGCTATTGTCAACAGAAAATTTGGTAGGTTTTCTTTTAAATCTTCCGCTGTTTTCGGTATATCGCCTACGTAGTTTTCAATATATAACTTCAAAAAAGCAACAAATCTTTCTTTCAGAGTCTTTTTGGCTTCATTCTTTTTGCTATCCATATATTTTTTCCTTTTCTCTTTTTGTTTTGTTTTCAGTAGAAAGATTTTACAACCTTAGGGGTAAAATGTTTGTCAAAGGATGAATGGCAAAAAAATATATTTTTTGGCAACTATAAGAAAATATTAGTCCAAAAGGGAAGTATGCACTATTTCCCAAGAATTTCTTGACTGTATTTGACCGATATAAATAATAATTGTCATACGATTTTTGCTTCACTTCTGTAAGCTTTAGTTAATAATATGATAGTGAATAGCATACAAATGGTAGTTTACGTACACAAAGAAAAATAAAAAAACGTAATTTAGAAAAAAGTTACCGTTTGTATGACTAATTCACTGTAAAAAAAGCAAAACTAACAGTGAAAAGAAGTAATCAAAAAAATGGAGTGTGAATTTATCTTGACGGTAAAACGCGGAGATATTTATTATGCGGATTTGAGTCCCGTTGTGGGAAGTGAACAGGGTGGACTTCGTCCTGTTCTTATAATACAGAACGATGTTGGCAATAAGTACAGCCCGACAGTTATTGCCGCGGCAATAACAAGTAAGCTTGGCAAGTCGAAAATGCCTACACATATAGACGTATATGCGGACAAATTCGGTCTTGCGAAAGATTCCGTAATACTGCTTGAACAAATACGTACGATAGATAAAAAAAGACTGAAGGAAAAAATGGGACACCTTGACGTAAACGTAATGCAACAGGTAAACGATGCGCTTTCGGTGTCGTTTGGACTGTCGCCGCAGGGGGCTAACCCGCCTGTAACGCTTGGCGTACAGGGTGGAAGCGCAGTATAAAAAAGAAAAAACAGACTGCCTACTTTCTTTTTCGAAAGAAAGTAGGCAAAGAAAACTTGCTGAATTGGTTTATGAAAATAATATTATTTTTGCCCCCTTGAGTAAGTTCTTTGCTAAGCTTTCTCCGAAAGAAAGCGGGGCGAGAAAAAAGACGGTTAAAAAACCGTCTTTTTATTATTTGTGATATAATTTTTTTGTATTATACTGTGGTTCGCAAGTAAGCTCAATGCCGAGTTTTCTGTAAACGTCGTTGTCAACAGGGGAGAGTATAACCGTTGAATGAGCCTGACATCCGCGCAGCTTTTCAAGCTGTTCCATAGCAAGTTTTGCAACGTTGTCTGTTGATGCTGAAATTGCAAGTGCAATCAAAGCTTCATCTGTATGTAATCTCGGGTTATGGTTGCCAAGAGTATTAACCTTAAGTTTCTGAATAGGCTCGATAGTTTCGGGCGCTATCATCATAGTTTCTTTCGGCAAATCTGCAAGAACTTTTACAGCATTAAGAAGTGCTGCAGAAGCCGCGCCGAGAAGATGAGTTGTTTTGCCTGTAACAACCCTTCCGTCGTTAAGTTCAATTGCAACAGCGGGCTGATTGTTTGTTTCTATTGAACGGTTAATCGCGTGCTTAACAGACTTTCTGTCGTCAAGACTAACTTTCGCCTGATTCATAAGAACTTCAATCTTTTCAACAACTTCGGGTTTGACTTTTCCGTATCTCTGGTCGCAGAGTGCCGCAAAATAACGGCGTACAATTTCCTGTCTTGACGCGTCGCTTACAACGTCGTCGTCAATGATGCAGTTGCCAACCATATTTACACCCATATCAGTGGGGGATTTGTAGGGGCTTTCGCCTTTGATTCTTTCAAAAATCGCATTAAGAACAGGGAAGACTTCAACGTCTCTGTTGTAGTTAACGGCAGTTTTGCCGTATGCTTCAAGATGATAGGGGTCAATCATATTCACGTCATCAAGGTCAGCAGTAGCCGCTTCGTATGCAAGGTTAAGCGGATGCTTGAGCGGAATATTCCAAATCGGGAAAGTTTCAAATTTTGCATAACCGGCTTTTATACCGCGTTCGTTTTCGTGGTAAAGCTGTGAGAGACAAGTAGCCATTTTACCGCTTCCGGGGCCGGGTGCTGTAACAACAACCAACGGACGTTCGGTTTCGATATATTCGTTGCTTCCCAAGCCTTCTTCGCTAACAATATGGTTAACGTCGTAAGGATAACCTGCTATCGGATAGTGGAGATAGGTCTTGATGCCCAAAGCTTCAAGTCTTTCTCTGAATTTTGCCGCGGCAGGCTGGTCTTTATATTTAGAAATTACAACACTTCCAACGTAGAGACCGAACTCTCTGAAAGCGTCAATGAGTCTCAATACGTCGTTGTCGTAAGAAATACCGATATCGCGTCTGATTTTCATGTTTTCAATGTCGCAAGAGCTGATAACAATAACAATTTCAACGTCTTTTGCAATATTTTTGAGCATTTGAAGTTTACTGTCGGGCTTAAAGCCAGGCAGTACGCGGGAAGCGTGATAGTCGTCAAAGAGTTTGCCCCCGAATTCAAGATAGAGTTTGCCCCCGAATTCAGAAATTCTCTGTGCAATTTGCTCTGACTGTTTTTTTATGTATTTATCGTTGTCAAAGCCTATTCTTGACATATTTTCTTCCCCCTTTTGACTAAAAAGTGACATAAAAATCAAACATATTTAATTATACTACTTTTGTAAAACTCTGTCAATAAAAAGAACATACTTTTGCAAAAAAATAACACCCTTTATTGTTGTTGATTTATACACACGTTTGTGGTATCATTATTATAATAAGAGTTTATCAAAAAAAGGAGAGTGCTGTCGTATGAAAAAATGGTTGCTTATTATGACAACCGTGATAATTCTGATATTGTCTATGGCGACTTTTGTGTCGGCAGATAACGATGACGGTTATATTGTTGATAATATAGGCAGTTTTGTATATCAGAATAACGTGAAAAATACTCTCCATACTTTCAGCCAGACGAACGAAGGTTGGGATACGGACGACAAAAACGGATACGTAACAATTTCTGAAAACATAAACACTCAGCCTTTTATACCTTTGACGGAAAATGGCTGTCTTATATACAGAAAAGACGGCGTAAAGTCCGGCGAGAATAATTTTATATCCAAAAAGTATGACAAAGCGCTTGATTTGTCGAGTTTTACTCATATCATTATACCTGTAAACTGCAAGGCTGTGCCCGACGTTGCGCTTTATAAGGTTTCAGTTGAAATATATTCAAGATACAAGAAGTTTACGTGCGAAGGGTATATACAGCCTGAACGCTGGAACGGTATGTTGATTAATATTTCTCAATGGGAAGATAGAAAGAGTGTTGACAATATAAAAATTTCTCTTTCTGTTTCAGGAGAATTTGAACAACCATTTAATCTTGAGTATTATGTAGACAGTATAGGTCTTACGGACAATATATCGGCAGTAAATTCTGTTATGCTGTCGGCGAATGACTATAAAAAACCCGACGATACGGGAATTGCCAATAACGGAAAAATGATAATAACATCTCCACAGGAAACGCCGTATATTGAATCAGTCGGATTTGTGTATAAAAATATAGGAAACGCAAACTGTCTCAGGGTTGATTTTTCAACTAAAAGTGAGTGTACGGGTGTTGGTTTGACAACTTTTAACAGCCTTGGCGAAGTGGTTGACGAAAGTTATACGAAAACAGATAAATACGACGATGATTACACTGTATATCTTCCAGTGAAGAATAATGATATAGGAAAAATCAGACTGTCTTTTGAAACTTTACAGAATAACGGGATTGACGTGTGGGGCGTTACCCCTTGTTCTATGTATCTGTCTGACGAAAACGAAAATTTCGGCATTGATACGTGTGCCGTTAACCCAAGCACTCAAACGATTATAATCAAAGTCGGCGGAATTGAAGAATATTTGAATAAAGAAATATACTTGTTCTGCAACGATATATGCGACAATATTGACAACGAAAGTGTAGCGAAATATCAGAGTCTGGCAAAGGGGAATATAACGTCAAGCGACTATATTTTCCGTATAAAATATGCTGACGAAGAAAAAGGTCGCGACTATCTTTATAAGAAATTTACTGCCGCCGTCAAGACCGATGACGGATATAGGATAATAGGCAACTCAAAGTGCATTACAAATCCCGAAAATTATAGCAAAGAAACAAATCTGCTCGCAAAAAAGGGAAGTGGCAAGGGCGTTTATTCGAGCAGTATTTCTTTTATGCAGGAAATGGGCGCTTCCGATACTGCTGTATGGGTTGATATTGGTAAATTCTTTACGCTGGAACCCAAGAGCGAAACAAAGTTTGAGTGCGGCAAGAATTTGTATTATTATGACCAAGAATACGTAAAGACACTTGATGCAATGCTCAAGAATTACAAAGAGAAGAATATATCGGTAACTCTTGTTGCTGTGGTGTCCGATACGAAGAATGCAAACTTAAACAAAGTACTTATACACAAGGACGCCGACCTTTCGGCAGAATATTGCGCATATAACACCGTAGACCGTTCGGGAATTATGTATTTACGCGCTTTTTGTGAGTATATTGCAAAAAACTACTGTGAAACTGAGATAGTTAACCGATTTGTGTTTGGCGACTGTGTTACAGACTGTTCTTTATATAATATGGGTGTAAAAACTCTTGAAGAATATATAAAGGAATATGCAGTCGGGCTGAGAATTGCTTACAATGCTATAAGGTCGTATTCGCCGAACACCGAGATTTATACTTATATTGACGGCGAATGGGACAAAAATACACCGTTTGATTTGAAAAACAGATACGACGGAAGAAGTTTTGTTTATTCGTTAAACGAATGTATGAAAGAATATGGCAATATCAGGTGGTCATTGGCGCAAAACACATATCCGAAGGGGAAAGTTGACTATTTTTCTTATTATGACAACGAAAGATTACTCATAGATGATTTCAGCGCAGACAGAGTTTCTTTTAAGAATTTAGGTGTTATTGACCATTATCTCGGATTGGAAAGGTTGCAGTATAACAGTCTTTCAAGAGATTATATTGTGATTGAAAAAAGTGTTTTTTCGCAGACTGACGAAGAGACTGTAACTGCCGATTATGTTTATAATTGCTACAAGGCGATGAACCTGTCGGTGTCGGCTTATATTACGAACAGAAGCTGTAATTATAACAACGCGATGAAGTACGTTGATACGTCTCTTTCGCTTATGGCGACGCATTTTGCACCCGATATACTCGGTGTTGCGGGTTGGACAAGTGTTATTGCCGGTTTTGATGAAAATAATATTGTAAAAAGAAATATAGAACAGTCAAAGATTGCTTTTTATAAGCCTGAAACTAAGGGAAGTGTGGTTTTGAGCGACTTCTCGGCTGGCGACCACGGGTGGAAAAGGTACGGTTTCAGCGAAAGAGTAACGTCAGGGATGAGTTTGCTTGGTAAAGATAACCTTCTCTCGCTTTCGTTGGGGAATATCCCCGTAGACGAAAAACGCGGTATAACAAAGGTTTTTGATACTCCTTTTGATATGTCAAAAATGCCGGTAATTACTTTTTCTGTGAATATCGCGTCTTTGCCCGAAAGTGTAAACAGAGCAGAGCTTAGCGTAATTCTTGTTTCGGGCGACGATGTTTATGAAATCAGCGGTATGATA
The DNA here is from genome assembly GCA_045649165.1 of Eubacteriales bacterium. Taxonomy (GTDB): domain Bacteria; phylum Bacillota; class Clostridia; order Oscillospirales; family CAG-272; genus RGIG1995. The sequence goes on from JAZRPI010000071.1 coordinate 15,516, forward strand.
AAAGAAGCCGTGTGGACGGATGTTTACTGTGATTTTTCGAAATTCTCGGGACTTAACAGAGTTGATGAAATAAGGGTGCTTATTTCGTCGGGCAACGTTGGGTTTGAAGGGCCGCAGGCTCTTATGACGTCTGTAAAGGCTTTGTCATACGAATATGACGACACAGAGCTTGAAAACGCTTTGAAGCCTATTGTTTCACAGCAAGAAAAATATATGAATATAAGAAGATACGCTTTGCCTATACTTGTAATTATAGTTTTGGCATCAGCAACACTCTTTATATTCAGAAGAATAAAGAAAAAATAACCCCTATTTTTCAATAGGGGTTTTATTAATTATTCTACAACTATTTTGCCCTGGCTGAACTGTCCTTCGTATACTCTGCCGCTTGGCCATGTGTATATTCCGTGTCCGTGCATATCGCCGTTCAGGAAAGTACCTGTATAAACTTCGCCGTTTGCCCAAGTGTAAGTAC
>JAZRPI010000072.1:0-2674 GCA_045649165.1 Eubacteriales bacterium
ATCTGCGACGGACGTGACGTATTTATCCCCGGTATTATGGAACTTGTTGAAAGAACAGGCGTTCACTCAGGCGACTCTATCAGCGTATATCCTGCATTCTCAATTTCAGACAAGGTTAAGGGTACTATTCTTCAGTATGCGAAGAAACTCGGTCTTGGAATTGGTATCGTAGGTCTCTACAACATTCAGTTTATCGTTGATAAGGACGAAAACGTATTTATAATCGAAGTTAACCCCCGTTCTTCACGTACTGTTCCGTTCCTTTCAAAATCAACAGGATACAGCTTGGCTGACATTGCAACAGAAGTAATTCTCGGCAAGTCACTCAAAGAACAGGGAATATTCTCACTTTACCCTGAAGAAAAGAACAGATGGTACGTAAAGGTGCCTGTATTCTCGTTCAACAAACTTCGCGGACTTGATGCTTACCTTTCTCCCGAAATGAAGTCAACAGGCGAAGCAATCGGCTATGACGACAAGTTCTATCGCGCACTTTACAAAGCGCTTCAGGCATCCGGTATGCATCTCCAGAACTATGGCACAGTACTTGCAACTATTGCAGACTGTGACAAAGATGAAGCTCTTCCCCTTATTCGTAGATTCTACAATCTCGGATTTAACATTGAAGCTACTTCAGGTACAGCTAAGTTCTTGAAGGCAAACGGAATCCGTACTCACATAATCAAGAAGCTTTCCGAAGATGCTGAAGAATTGGCAGACTCAATTCGTCAGGGACATATCGCTTACGTTATCAACACAAGCGACCCGTCATCTTCAGGTGTTGCTCGCGACGGTTTTGAAATCAGAAAGTATGCTACTGAAAACAACGTAACAATGTTTACGTCTCTTGATACAGTAAGAGTTCTTCTTGACGTACTTGAAGAAACTACTTTGACGATTTCTACAATTGACGCATAATTAAAAATATATTCTGTATGGCGGAGAGTAATCTCCGCCCATACAATAAGGAAACAATAATGAAACAGACGATATTTGATATTTTATCAAACAAAAAAATAGCAAAAGACGTATACGAAATGGTACTTGCGGGTGATACCGAAGGTATTGGTCCCGGTCAGTTCGTGAATATAAAGCTTGACGGTCTTTATCTCCGCCGTCCGATTTCTGTGTGCGATTTTTCTGACAAAACATTGACTCTTGTATACAAGGTTGTAGGCAAGGGAACAGAGCAAATGTCAGGTATGTGTGCAGGTCAGAAGCTTGACGTTCTTACAGGACTCGGCAACGGATACGACTCGTCAAAAAGCGGAAACGCGCCACTCCTTATAGGCGGCGGTGTCGGTGTTCCGCCTATGTACGCTCAGGCTAAAAAGCTTATAGCAGAAGGCAAGAGCGTCAGTGTTATACTCGGTTTTAACAAGGCTGATGAAATTTTCTATGAAGAAGAATTCAAGGGAATTGGCGCGAAAGTATATGTAACAACCGTTGACGGAAGTGTTGGCATAAAAGGATTTGTTACAGATGCGCTTTCTTCTGTTGGCGAATATTCATACGTTTATACCTGTGGTCCCGAAGTTATGCTCAAGGCTGTTTACAACGCAACAAATACAAGCGGTCAGTACAGTTTTGAAGAACGTATGGGCTGCGGCTTCGGTGCTTGTATGGGTTGCTCGTGCAAGACAAAATACGGTAATAAGCGTATTTGTAAAGACGGTCCCGTTCTTGAAAAGGAGGAGATAATATGGTAAATACAAAAGTATCTCTTTGCGGAATAGAACTTGATAACCCTGTTATTCCTGCAAGCGGAACTTATGGCTTCGGCTATGAATTTGCAGAACTTTATGACATAAACTGTCTTGGAACTTTCAGTTTCAAGGGCACAACTAAAGATGCGAGATTTGGTAACCCCACACCCAGAATTGCAGAATGTGCGTCGGGTATGCTTAACGCGGTAGGTCTTCAGAACCCCGGTGTGGAAAAGGTTATTTCAGAAGAATTGCCCAAACTCGCAAAGGTATTCAATAAAAAAGTAATGGCAAACGTAAGCGGATTTTCTCTTGAAGACTACGTTTACACTTGCGAAAAACTTGACAAGCAAGAACAGGTTGGTTGGCTTGAAGTTAATATAAGCTGTCCTAACGTACACGGCGGCGGTATGAGCTTTGGCACTTCTTGTGAATCTGCATACGAAGTTACAAAGGCTGTTAAGGCAGTAACGACAAAACCCGTTATTATCAAGCTTTCGCCCAACGTAACGGATATTGCAAGTATTGCGGCAGCTTGCGAAAATGCGGGCGCTGATGCAATCAGTATGATTAATACTCTTATGGGTATGAGAATCAATCTCAGAACAAAGAAACCCATAATCGCGAATAAGACAGGCGGTTATTCCGGCCCTGCTATATTGCCTGTTGCTTTGCGTATGGTATACCAGGTATATGAAGCAATCAAAATACCGATAGTAGGTATGGGCGGTATTTCTACTGCGGAAGACGTAATAGAAATGATGCTTGCGGGCGCTACTGCTGTTGAAGTAGGTGCGGCAAACTTGATTGACCCTTATGCTTGTAAAAACATTATTGATGAATTACCCATTGTTATGGAAAAATACGGAATAAAAGATTTGAAAGAAATTATCGGAGGAGCACACTAATGGGAAGAGACGTAATTATTGCTTGTGATTTTTCAACAAAGAAAGCTGTTATGGACTTTC
>JAZRPI010000073.1:0-2317 GCA_045649165.1 Eubacteriales bacterium
ACTCCCGCTTCCGACTCATTGCTCGGTATTAAGTATATCATTAACAGCAATGAATACAGCGAAGTTCTTTATAAAAATATTTACAAAAATGATGACTACTACGTATATCAGAATCCTTATGCTATGAGTATTGCGACTGCCGTTTCAACAAAACTTGAAGAAGTTGATTTCGGTGGATTTGCAACACCTTTTGAGTTGATTAACGCTGTTGTTACAGCAATGCTCGGCGAAGAAGAAACTGTTATGCTGTTTAAGCCCATTGAAAACGTTGAAACAAGTACGCTTAACGCTTCAATGGACTTTGCAACGCACGACTATCTGAAATATACGCCTACTAATCCATCTAACGATGCGAGTATAACTTACTCGTTTACAGCAGGAACAACTGACGAAATATTCTTCTTCTATCCGTCTGAATATCCGAGAAAAGTCAGTCTCTCTCTTAACAACAGAGATTGGGGTACTTTCTTTGACAACGAAACAGACAGGATTGTTACTCTCAACAGCTATGACGAAGATGAAAACGTAAAACTGATTGTAACTTTGCAAAAAGACGACCTTTATCTGCTTCGTGATAAGCAGTATTTCTGGTATCTTGACAGCGAACTGTTTAAGGAAGTATTTACAAAAATCAATCAAGGCGCGTTTGAAATTGACGAATACTCAGCAAAGCACTTCAAAGGTACAGTTACTGTTGATGAAAAAGAAGAACTTCTCTATACTTCAATTCCCTATGACGAAGGTTGGAAAGTAATTTGCGACGGACAAGAACTCTACACTTTTGAAACCTGTGACTCTTTACTGTCTGCTGAAATCCCACAAGGTAAACACAAACTTGAAATACGCTACGAACCTGATTGCTATAAACAAGGTTCTATAATAGCGATTATGGGATTTGCTCTATTCATTACAATAATAGTTGTTGACCAGTCAGTAAAAAGAGCAAGACTCAAAAAACAAAGACTTCTCCAAGAAGCCATTGACGATTTCTATAAAGAGTTTGACTCTGATGAAATTACTGAAAATAATTCAAAAACTGAATAACTTTTGAAAAAACAGACCACCATCATTTCTGAGGTGGTCTGTTTGTTATATCTAAGAAAAATTGAATACCCTTTTATATTCACTTTAGGCGGAATAATCTATATGCTTATTGAACTAATGTGGCGTGGGTTTACCCATTGGTCTATGGGAATATGCGCGGGAGTTTGCTTTATCGGACTCTACTTACTTGAAGAGTATTATTCTGAACTGAATTTGTTTATAAAGTGCTTTCTCGGGACATTGTTTATTACTTTCAACGAATTTGTTACTGGGTGTATTGTGAATATACTCTTAGGCTGGAACATATGGGACTATTCAAAAACGCCATTTAATATTTTGGGTCAGGTTTGCCTTTTGTTTTCGTTTTTGTGGTTTCTTCTGTGCATTCCTGCATTCAAACTTGCAAAACTAATGAAAAACAATCTCTTTTCATATAAACTCCTTCAAAACTCTCAAGAAACAGAGTAAAAAAACAGAGATGAAAAATCTCTGTTTTTTTACTGTTGTTCTATATACCATTTTATTTCGTCTTCAATCCAATATGCAAACTGAGTATATGGAAGTCTTTTTTCATGCTCTTTAATCTGCGTATATAAGGGCGCTCCGTCTGCCTGTCCTTCCCATATATCCGCATAACAGTAGTCGTATTCGTCACGCTCAACCGTTTTCATATATTCAATAGCGTCCATGTGGACTATTTTTATTTTGTCTTTATGTTCAAACTGTGGCAAGATATATTCTTTGAAAAGCTCTATGATTTTTTCGCTGATTTCTACTATTGTTATGCTTTTTACCTTTTCTGAATGTGAAATGATATATGGATAGTATCCAAGACCAAGTCCAAGCACAAGACATCTGCCGTGCGCTTTGTCAACGTCTATTTCCATAGAATTAATCTCCGACGGACAAACGCTTACCCAGGGCATATCCCCTTCATACACGCTCGGAAAAAACACGTTGCTGCTGAAAAATGCAAGTTTGGGTACGACAATTTCTTCTCGTAGTTTTGGCATATCATACTGCAAAAACTCGCCCTTTTCATAACAGGCGTTAAGCAAAAGAATATTGTTTTTGCTTACGTTAGGCACTTTTATGTTCTTTAAATACAGGTTATTATAGAAATACTGCTTATCAAGTTTTTTCGCGTTAGAAAACAATTTCTGCAGATATTCTTCATCGGCAACCGACCATAAATCAAGTCTGTCACAAAGCTTTTTCAAAACGTAGAATTTTTCAAAATCACCGTCATAAAAGCCTTCTTTTTCTAAACTTA
>JAZRPI010000074.1:0-1928 GCA_045649165.1 Eubacteriales bacterium
TAACAGGTGGCTTCAATCCGCCAAAAGCAGCAAAAGACTGTAAAGGCATACAAAGTGCGATTATCAGTGCTGTTAATAAAACAGCAATTGATTTCTTAAATGATTTTTTCATAATAATATTTCCTTTCTGTTTTATGTTTGTTGTTGAATCATTGATTAGTCATATCAAACCACCTCGTATTTTTTCTTCATATAGTAGTCAGCTTAAATTTGATTTGTGACACATTTTTGCTGATTATTACGAGTTAAATATACTTTTACGAAAACATAAAAACAATACATTTTGCAGAACTGCAGAAAAAACACGTCGAAACGCAGAAAATGAGTAGTTGTTGTATATTAAATGATGTGATATAATCAAATTGGTGATAATATGAAAATTTTAATCTGCGACGACGAAAGACGTTATGTCGACGAGCTGAAACAACACATCGACACATATATGAACCGTAAAGGCGTTAGCTATGAGACAGATACCGTTTGCGACCCGAAAACTGTTTTAAACGGCGACGCTGTGTATCAGCTTGCATTTCTTGATATTCAGATGAATGAAATTGACGGCATTTCACTTGCAAAAGAGCTTAAAGAACGCAACAGCAAAATCGTAATCTTTTTCGTCACATCTTTTAACAATTATCAGGATGATGCAATGGATTTACATGCTTTCAGGTTCTTTGAAAAACCGATTAACCCCGAAAGATTATATTCCGGTTTAGATAAAGCGATGGAATATATTGATGAAAGCTATATTGATTTTTATATTTACACCAACAACGAGCAAAAAAAGATTCTCACTGATGAAGTTATATATGTTGAACGCGGAAACAGACAGGTAACGCTTGTTACAACTCACGGAAATTACACAACACGAGAAACCTTTGAAGAGTGGTGCGAAATCCTTCAGAATTCATTCTTTTACCGTGTCCATAAGTCTTATATCGTCAATCTTCATTACATAACAAACTATAAATATTCTGAGTTGTTTGTTCAGAACAATGTCAGGATACCGGTTGCATCGCGAAGACAAGCCGATTTCCATAAATTTTGGTTTGCTTATCTGAGGAGGAGATAAATATGATAATGAAACTCCTTTTTGTTTTTGTTTTCTTTGTCGAAATGCTGATATCGACAATCTTTTTTAACAATATTTCAGAAAAGAAACGCTCATTTCCAATTATCATCGGTTGCGGTACAGCGTTATTCGAAATAGGAGCATTTATAAACAATTGTATCATCAGTACGGTTTGGCTAAATGTTCTGTTTTCATTCGTTATTAATCTTGCTTTTTCAACTCTGTTTTTTAAAATAAAAAAGTTAAAAGCAACTTTTTATTCTTTATTATTGGTTGCAATTTCAACATTCATAGAAATGATAGTGGTTTTCATTATTTCAGCACTCACCGAGTTATATATTGTTGATTATGATTCTCAAACAATACTGCTTGTTGTTGAAATACTGATTAGTAAAATAGTTTATTTCTTATTGGCAATGGTTCTTGTGAAATTTTCGAAAAAAGATAATAACAAGGTGAAAATCCCCGCAACATTCTATCTTTTTCCTATAACCACCTGTTTTTCGGTTATTGGATTTTGGTATATAAGTTTAAACCAATATATCGAGTACAAGAACCAACTTGTACTTGCACTAATAAGCGTTTTGTTATTTTTTGCCACGATTTTTATCTTTTTTGCTTTTCAAACCCACGCACAGAAAGAAAGCAAAATGCTTTTGCTCCAACAAGAACAGGACAAAATCAAAACCGACATTTCTTATTATGATATTCTTGAAAAACAGAACACCAATCTGCGAAGCTATGCTCACGATGCGAGAAATCATCTTTCAGCAATCAAAAACCTGAATACTGACCCTGAAGTAGATTCTTATGTTTCTGAAATGATTAGAAGTCTTGAAGAATACAGTAATGTCAG
>JAZRPI010000075.1:0-2417 GCA_045649165.1 Eubacteriales bacterium
AGAGCCATAGAGCTGAGCTATTTCGTTTATCGGTCTTGAAAACTGCTTTGCATAGATAATAAAAGCAGAAATTGTACCGATTGTTATAAGTCCTGTGTATGCAAAATATCCACCAAAAGCCGCTACTATCACAAAACTTATATTTGATATACAGTTCATAATCGGCCCCATAGAACCCGCAAGTATCTCAGCTTTTATGCTGACCTTAGTCAACTCGTCAGACGTCTTGTTGAACTCGTCAATAACGTCTTCTTGCTTGTTGTAGGCAACGATTGACTTATACCCTGTTATCATTTCTTCGGAATGTCCGTTAAGTCTGCCTAAGATTTCAGAGCGCTTTCTGTATATACGTCTCATCATCTTTGACATCTGCTTTGTTACGATTACAGTCAGTATAACGGTAAACAGAGTTATAAGCGTCAACTGCCAACAGTACCAGAACATTATTCCGACAGTTCCTATGACGGTCAAAAGTCCCGACACAAGAGAGCCAAGGCTCTGCGAAACAGTATTTGATACGTTTTCAACGTCGTTTGTCATTCGGCTCATTATGTCGCCGTTTGAATGTGTGTCAAGATATTTTATTGAAAGGTTGTCAATTTTCTTAAATAGGTCGTGGCGCATCAGTTTTACGATAAACTGACTGAGTTTTGCCGCAAGAAGCGACTGCATAAGGGTAAAAAGAACGTTGCAGCCGTATACGATACCTAAGAATATCAAGCATTTGTATAAGCTATTCCATTTTCCTTTTGAAATACAGTCAATAGCTTCGCCCTGTAATGCAGGGGCTAAGAGTGCCGCCAGCGTTACAAACACAACGGCAAACAAAAGCGGTATAAGCAGTCTCTTTGCCTTGCCAAAATATTTGAACAGCCTTGACAAAGTCTTTTTTGCATCGGCAGGTTTTTCAACCGCCTGTCCTATTGCCGCAACACCACGTCTACCACCGCCACGGAAGTTAACCGACGGCGCACTTCCCTTTTGTTCGGTTGTCTTAAACTTTAAAAACTGATTATGTGGCTTTTTTTCAAAGCCTTTCGGAAGGTTGTTTTCCATACTATCTATCCCCTTCCTTCAGCTGTGAATTGTATATATCTCTGTATATTTCCGACTTTTCTATAAGTTCAGAATGTGTGCCTATACTTTCTATTCTGCCGTGGTCAAGCACGGCAATTCTGTCGGCATTCTTTACCGACGCTATTCTCTGGGCAATTATAATCTTTGTTGATTCAGGGCATTTTGCTCTCAATTCTTCATAGAATTTTGCTTCTGTTTTTAAGTCAAGCGCACTCGTTGAATCGTCGAATATAAGTATTTCAGAATTTTTCAGCACTGCTCTTGAAATAGAAATTCTCTGCTTCTGTCCGCCCGACAGAGAGTGACCGCCTTCGGTTACGTTTGTATAATATCCGTATTCGGTATCACAAATAAAACCGTCTGCCTGTGCGACTTCAGCCGCACTCTTTATTTCAAAGGGAGTAGCACTATTCTTACCCCAACGGATGTTTGACTCAATCGGTCTTGAATATAATTCAGCCTTTTGCAAAACTATTGCTATTTTTTCACGTAAAGCTTTCAGCTTATATTCTTTTACGTTAACTCCGTCAACAAGAATTTCGCCGGACGTAACGTCATAGAAACGCGGTATAAGGTTAACAAGAGTAGATTTCCCACTTCCTGTTGCACCTATAATCGCCAAGGTTTCACCTTGGTTTACACTGAAAGTAACGTCTTCAAGTACGTTGTTTCCCGATGTATTGGGATAGAAGAAACTGACGTTTCTGAATTCAATTTTGCCCTTTGTTTCGTTTTTCTCATCATAAAGCCCGTCAAAGATTATATCGGGACAGTCAAGCACTTCGTTTATTCTTTCTGCCGATGCCTTAGCTCTTGAGAACGTCTGGAATATGTTTGCCATAAAGGTTATGCCGTGAAGAATCTGTGCAAGGTATGTAATAGCCGCCATAATGCGACCGGGTGTCATATCTCCGCCGTTTTTAAAAGTAATACCGCCTATAAGAATAACCGCAACAACGCATACGTTGAGTACGATATTCATACAAGGACCCATAAAAGCCAAAAGCGTCTGTACTTTTAAGTTTACAGCACATAATTCTTCGTTTGCATCGTCAAACCTTTTCAGCTCATGTTCTTCTTTTACGTAAGCTTTGACAACACGTGCGCCCGCTACGTCTTCTTGCATTACGTTGTTTATTCCGTCAAGCTTTTTCTGTACCTTTTTGAACAAAGGCGATGCCTTTTTCAAAAAGAAAGCAACGAAGAATATTACAACAGGTAGTCCTAAGGCTGCAATAAGAGCAAACTTCGGCGACTGCCTGTATAGCATAAATATGCCGCCAATAAACATAACAAGGTTACGTACAAAGCCACGCGTTGCCATCATAACCATATTCTGA
>JAZRPI010000076.1:0-3552 GCA_045649165.1 Eubacteriales bacterium
CCTGGGAAGAGTTTGAAGCTTTAAATGCAGAGCAACAAATGGCTTTTCAAAATAGTTTTGAAAGTATAGAGGCGTTTGATAAATGGATGAAAAATGCGCAGTCCGAGGCTAAAATATATCCTTGGAACGAAAAAGATGCAAAACAGCCTTCGGAATATACTTGGGCAGAGTTTGAAGCTTTAAATGGAGGTCAGCAAATAGCCTTTCAGAGAAGCTTTGAGAATTTAGATAAATTTGACGAATGGCTCAGAGCTAACAAACCCGAATAATTTGTATATAAAATAAACAAGCCGTGAATTTCTCGGCTTTTTGTGTTTGCTATATTCTCTTTATTATTCCGCAGGCGGTTTTTGTTCCTGCGTTTCCGGACGGCTGTGTATTAAAATCGTCAGGCTGGTCGTGGATAATAACGGTTTTTCCTATTATGTCCGATATATTAAATCTGTCAGTCAATACATTTAGGTGAGCTATATTACCGCATCTTAGCAAAGGCGGCAGGTCGCCCGCGTGGTTTGGGTGCAGAGTGTTTTCAGGGTTATAGTGATTTCCGCTTTCTGAAAAGTCTGTTCCTTTGCAAGAAGTTCCTTCATGTATATGAAACCCGTAAAATCCGCTTGTGTTTTCGGGGAGTCCCTTTATGTTTGCGGTAACTAAAACCCCTTCAGGTCTTTGGTAGAACTTGACTCTTCCCCTTACATTGTTTGTTTTATCGTTGCCTGTTATTATTGCAACCGCGTATGGATAATCAAAAAAGTGATTCATATAATTCCCCCTTTTATACAGTGTATGTGTATTATTTTTTTGTGCTATTCTGTTAACTATAGGTGTTTACAAGGCAAAAAAATAGTGATATAATGTAGAAAAAGGGGGAGATTTATATGAATTCTGTGATATACAACCCTTTGGAAGAGTTTGAAGCAAAATTTAAGACGCTTCATCTTGACAAAACCAATGCTTATTTTGAAAAATACGTACAAGAGTCAAAGGTTAACATTGAAGAAAACAGAGAAACCGTAAAGAAGTATAATCAATATACCGAATCGGTAAAAAAGATGAAAAAAACTTTGACTTGGCTGAAGGTTTTGCGTGTTCTTATGTGTATTACAATACTTCTTATACCTGTTGTAATATGGAAAACCACGCCGAAAATCAAGGCTTTGAAAGCTGAGATTGAAGAAGCTGACAAAAAGGCGGCAGAACTTTTAGATTTAGCGTACAGTCAAATGGCGCCCTTGAATAACAGCTTTACCGACAGGGATGCGCTGAATCTGATTGAGCAAGTAATACCGCTTATAAAATTTGAAGATACGTTTTCTGCCGAGCAAGAACTTGACATGAAAATAAACTACGACTTTGCTGAAAATAATGAAGACGAACAGTCGACAATAGACGTGCTTTCGGGCAGATATAACAGCAATCCGTTTTTGTTTGAAAATAAAGTTATACATACAATGGGTATGGAAACGTACCACGGATACAAAACTATTTATTGGACTGAAACCTATCGTGACAGCAACGGTAAGCTAAGAACAAGAACAAGAAGCGAAACTCTGCACGCGACGGTTACAAAGCCGAAGCCCTTTTATTCAACTCAGGTAGTATTAAACTACGGCTCACAGGGCGGACAGGAATTATCTTTCAGCAGAGATGCTACCCACCTTGAACAAAAGAGCGAAAGAGAGATTGAAAGATACGTCAAAAAGGGCGAAAAAAGGCTTAAGAAGAAAACGGACGAAGCAATCAGTCAGGGCAAAGATTTTATGAGTATGTCAAACTCTGATTTTGAAGTATTGTTTGATGCGCTTGACAGAACGAACGAAGTGCAGTTCCGTACTCTCTTTACTCCCTTGGCTCAGACTAATATGGTAGACCTGCTTTTGTCAAAGAGTGGCTACGGCGACGATTTTAATTTCTACAAAACCAACAGAATGAACAAAATCGTGTCAAATCACAGTCAGGGCAGAGTGATTAATCTGACGAGCAATTATTATACTTCTTATTCATTCGACATAATCAAAGATAATTTTATAAACAAAAATACAGACTTTTTCAAAGCGGTGTATTTTGACTTTGCACCACTTCTTGCGATACCTATGTATCAGGAAAGACCGGTTCAATCATTAAAGCCTATCCCTGATTATCGCGCGCTCTATTCATACAAAGAATGCGAAGTACTTGCAAACTTGGTTGACAAGAGTATGGTCGTACACCCACAGACTAAGACAAACGCGATTATAAAATCAAGCTATGTTTCAACAAAAGACAAAGTTGACGAAAGGCTTGTTAGTGCATATTCTTATGATACGATAGGACGTGTTGACATAGTAAGAATGCACGGCGGAGACGGGCGTTGGCACGACGTGTCTGTACCTTGGGATGAATATATACCTTTGGAACATAACACGACTTTGTTTGTATCAGAAGCGGGTACTGTAAACAACCGAAACATTATGGCTGTAAACAACGGCTTATGTATATTTAACTAAAAATAAAATTTATATAACAAAAGGAGAAAACAAAATGGCTAATCAGTTAGACGAACTCAATCCCGAAGTAAGAGAAGAAGGACTTGACACAAACGTAATAGCAAAAAAACTGCCCGCAAAAGTAGGAGTTGGCTCAACAATATTTGAAATACTCCTTTGGGTATGCGGAATTATCCCCGGCCTTGTATTTCTTTTTATGAAGATTAACGCAAAGAAGCACTTTGACCAGCTTCAGCAGAAAATCCAGAGAAACGCATCACAGATTGATAACTATCTTGAACAGAGAGTAATGGTACTCCAGAACTGCGCGCGTCTTCTTGATAAGGCTATTGAGCTTGACAAGGGCACTTTCGAAAACATAGCAAAGTACCGTTCAGGCAACGATTCTGACGTAGCAAGAAACGAAATCGGCGGTCAGCTTGATACTATTTCAAGAGATATCAACGTAGCTGTGGAAAACTATCCCGATTTGAAGGCTCATCAGGAAATTATGGACGCTATGCAGCAGAATATGTATTTGCAGAGAGAAATTACAGCAGCAAGAGAACTTTACAACGACACAATCAACGAATGGAACAAGGATATTTTTGCTTGGCCTACAAAGATGATTGTTGCTTCAAAACAGGGATATACAACAAGAATTCCTTTTATTGCTTCAAAAGAAGTAAAAGAACAGGCAAAGGGCGTATTCTTTTAATTAAGAAATAATATTGTATGGCGGGAGTTTATCTCCCGCCGTTTTTTGCCATAATAACAAATATATTGACAAATTGTGAATAAAGTATTATAATCAAATTGTAAAATACATTTTGGGGGTATTTATTATGGAAAGACTCGCATACATTGGCGGACTTTTTATTGTCGGTATTCTTGCAACACTTATAATTACAATTATTCTTGCAATTACTGTTGCTCCTGACCGTAAACGTGACAAGCTTAAGGGCTTTGGAAGATGGCTGAACGACTTGTTCAATTTCAGAAGTCTCCTTATTGAAGCTATTACAAAATTCTTCTACATACTTTTGACCGTTGCTTTTGTTGTAATCGGTTTCTTTATGCTTTTCAT
>JAZRPI010000077.1:0-12549 GCA_045649165.1 Eubacteriales bacterium
AATGTAAATACAGAAAAAGACACTGAACCCAAAGCAGAAAAGAAAGAAAAGAAGTGCTCAAAAAAAGATACAAAAGAAATAGAAGAGCTCAAAAAAGCTTTGGAAGAACAGAATGACAAATATCTTCGCATAGTTGCTGAATATGACAACTATCGCAAGAGAGTTATGAAAGAAAAAGAAGGAATTTACGGCGACGCTTACGTTGATGCGGTAAAAGAACTTCTCCCTATCTTAGACAACCTTGAAAGAGCGGTTGCTTTCGCAGACAGCGGCAATCTTGCTGAGGGTGTAACAATGACACTCAATATGTTCAAAGACATATTCACAAAAATGGGCGTTGAAGAAATTGTTACTGAAAACGCTGAATTCGACCCCAACTTGCACAATGCGGTTATGCACATAGAAGACGAAAACTTCGGAGAAAATATGATTGCAGAAACGTTCAGCAAGGGATATAAAAAAGGCGACAAAATCATAAGATATGCAATGGTTAAGGTTGCAAACTAAAATTTTACGAAAAATAATTAATACTTATCATAAATCGGAGGAAAAAGATTATGGCAAAAATTATTGGTATCGACCTTGGTACAACAAACTCATGTGTAGCAGTATATGAAGGCGGCGAGCCTATCGTTATACCCAATCCCGAAGGCGCAAGAACAACACCTTCAGTAGTAGCTTTCTCAAAGACAGGCGAAAGAATGGTTGGACAGGTTGCAAAAAGACAGGGTATTACTAACCCCGACAGAACAATTATGTCTGTTAAACGTGAAATGGGTACTGATTACAAAGTAAACGTAGATGATAAATCATACTCACCCCAGGAAATTTCTTCAATGATTCTCCAGAAGCTTAAGGCTGATGCAGAAGCATATCTCGGAACACCCGTAACACAGGCTGTTATTACAGTTCCCGCATACTTCTCAGACGCTCAGCGTCAGGCAACAAAGGATGCAGGTAAGATTGCAGGTCTTGAAGTTCTCAGAATTATCAACGAACCTCCAGCCGCAGCTCTTGCATACGGTATGGACAAGGAAGAAGAACAGAAGATTATGATTTTCGACCTTGGTGGTGGTACTTTCGACGTATCTGTACTTGAAATCAGCGACGGCGTATTTGAAGTTCTTGCAACAGCAGGTAACAACAAGCTCGGCGGCGACGACTTCGACCAGAGAGTTATTGACTGGATTGCAGACACATTCCAGAAAGAAAACGGCATTGACCTTCGTCAGGACAAAATGGCGCTTCAGAGACTTAAGGAAGCTGCAGAAAAGGCTAAGATTGAGCTTTCAGGTATGGCTTCATCAAATATCAACCTTCCCTTTATTACAGCAGACGCAACAGGACCTAAGCACTTTGATGCAACATTGACAAGAGCTAAGTTCAACGAACTTACAGCTGACCTTGTTGAAGCAACAATGGGCCCCACAAAGAGAGCATTGTCAGATGCAGGACTTTCTCCTTCACAGATCGACAAAGTTCTTCTCGTTGGTGGTTCTACAAGAATTCCTGCAGTTCAGGACGCTGTAAAGAACTTTATCGGCAAAGAACCTTTCAAGGGCATTAACCCCGATGAATGCGTTGCTATCGGCGCTGCTGTTCAGGCAGGCGTACTCGGCGGCGAAGTAAAAGACTTGCTTCTCCTTGACGTTACACCCCTTTCACTCGGTATTGAAACATTGGGCGGCGTATTTAACCGTATCATTGACAGAAATACAACTATCCCCGTAAAGAAGAGCCAGATTTATTCAACAGCCGCTGACGGTCAGACATCTGTTGAAATTCACGTTCTTCAGGGCGAAAGAGATATGGCTAAGGGTAACACAACTCTCGGCAGATTCGTTCTTGACGGTATTCCTTCTGCTCCCAGAGGCGTTCCGCAGATTGAAGTTACATTCGATATTGACGCGAACGGTATCGTTAACGTAACAGCTCAGGATAAGGGTACAGGTAAAGAACAGCACATCACAATCACATCTTCTACAAATATGAGTCAGGAAGACATTGAAAAGGCTGTAAAAGAAGCTGAAAAGTATGCTGAAGAAGACAAGAAGCTCAAAGAAGCTGTTGAAGTTAAGAATCAGGCTGAAAGCATTATCTTCCAGACAGAAAAGACACTTAATGAAGTTGGCGACAAACTTGCTGATGCTGACAAGGCTGACGTAGTTGCTGCTGTTGAAAAGCTTAAGGAAACAGTTAAGACTGACAACACAGAAAACATCAAAGCTGATACAGAAGCTCTCCAGCAGGCGTTCTACAAACTCAGCGAAAAGCTCTACGCTCAGCAGGCTCCCCAGGGAGATGCCGGTGCACAGGGCGAACAGGGCGGAAACGCAGGTAACGGCGACACGTTCTACGGCGACTACGAAGACAAAACAAAATAAGCTTTAACTACAAAACTGTTGGCGGTTTTCCGCCAACAGTACGTTTGTATACATAAAATTTTAAGAGGTAAAATATGGCGGACAATAAACGGGATTACTATGAAGTGCTCGGTGTTGACAAAAGCTCTGATGAACAAACTATAAAAAAAGCATACAGAAAACTTGCAAAGCAGTATCATCCCGATGTAAATCCCGGTAATCAGGAAGCGGAAAAGAAATTCAAAGAGATTAACGAAGCCTACGCTGTTTTGAGTGACAGCGAGAAAAAGGCTAGATACGACCAGTATGGACACGCGGGCGTTGACCCCAATATGGGTGGCGGCGGTTTTGGCGATTTCGGTGGTTTCGGCGGCTTTGACTTTGGCGATATATTCGGTAGTTTCTTTGGTGGCGGCGGTCAGTCGTCAGCAAGAAGAAATATGCCACAACAGGGCGACGATTTACGTGCACACGTAACAATCTCTTTTGAAGAAGCAGCTTTCGGCTGTAAGAAAGAAATTACTTATAACCGTATAGAAAGCTGTGACGAATGTTCAGGTACGGGTGCTCAGAAGGGTACTCACGCTGAAACTTGTACAGCTTGTGGTGGAAGCGGTCAGGTAAGAGTAACACAAAGAACTGCTCTCGGTATGTCCCAGACTACAAAGACCTGTGACGCCTGTGGCGGTAAGGGTAAGATTATCAAAACTCCCTGTACGAACTGTCGCGGAACAGGTTATATAAGAATAAAGAAAACTGTTGACGTTACTATCCCTGCGGGTATAGACGACGGACAGAGAATTGCTTTGCAGAATCTTGGTAATGCGGGTAAAAACGGCGGCGGATACGGCGACCTTTACGTAACTGTTTCTGTCAGACCCCACCCTGTGTTTGAACGTGACGGATATAATATATACTGTGACGTGCCGATTACGTTTGTTGAAGCAACTTTAGGTGCAGAAATTGACGTACCCACCCTTGAAGGAAAGGTTAAATATACTATTCCTGAAGGAACGCAGACAGATACTCACTTTACGCTTCGCGGAAAGGGTATACAGAGTCTCCGTTCAAAGAACAAGGGCGATTTGATATTCAGAGTTATTGTTGAAGTTCCGAAAGGGCTTTCAGGCGCTCAGAAAGATGCACTCAAAAACTTTGCTGAACTTTGTGGCAACTCAAATTACAGTAAAAAAGAATCTTTTAGAAAAAAGATTTTCGGCAAAGATAAATAAGAAAACAAAAAGACCTTTGAAAAAAGGTCTTTTTTTGCGCCTTAAAAACAAACAAATTTTGCTTATATAAATCATCGCTAACACATTGCGGATTATGCTGTTTTATGGTATAATATCTGTATATGTATTATTATGCTGTTTGAAAGGTTAAATACTACTATGAAATGGACACAGATTAAAGTAAGCGGAAATATAAAATATAAAGACGATATATGCGCTATTATGACTATGGTTGACCAAGGGCTTATGATAGAAGATTACAGCGACGTAACCGAAGGGCTTAACGCTATGTACGGAGAGTTGCTTGATGAAAGTATTATAAATGCAGACAAAGAAAAGGTAAGTGTCAGCATATTCATAAGCGAAGAAAAGAACTATGCTGAAGCAGTAACTTTCATGCGTGACAGATTTTCGCTTCTCGGTCTTGACGTACACACAGAAGTAATAGGCGTTGATGAAGCAGACTGGGCAGACGCCTGGAAACAGTACTACAAGCCTGTCAAGTGTGGCGAAAACATAGTTATTGTTCCTTTGTGGGAAAAATATGACGCGAAAGATACTGACGTTATTATAAAAATGGACCCCGGAATGGCATTCGGTACAGGTACTCACGAAACAACAAGACTCTGTCTTGCTCTTATGGAAAAATATATGACAAAGGATATGACTGTTCTTGATATGGGAACAGGTAGTGGTATTCTTGCTATATACGCTGCAAAACTTGGCGCAGAAAAAATAGACGCTTATGACATAGACCCTGTTGCTGTACGAGTTGCAAAAGATAACTTTGAAGAAAATGGTGTATCCGACAAAATCTTCTGTGATGTATCCGACCTTATGCAGAATGCAGACAAAACAAGAGAAAAGTATGATTTTGTGTGCGCAAACATTGTTGCTGACATTGTTATCCGTCTTTCTGAATGTATGGGCGATTACGTAAAGGTTGGCGGACTCTGTGCTGTTTCGGGTATAATTGAAACACAGGCAGAAAGGGTTAAAAAAGCAGTTACAGAAAAAGGTTTTGTGCTTATTGACGAAACGAAAGAGAACGATTGGTGCGCTTTTATGTTCAAAAGAGTCTGATTTTTCATAATTTTATGGTTTTTGAATATAAATTGCACAAAAAAATATATAAATTTTTGTAAACTTATTGAAAAAATATTTGACAAAATGACCATATTGCTGTATAATATTTTGTAATTGGCTCTTGATACAGACGGAGGAATATGATGTCATATCCAAGATTTTTTGTTGAAAGTGACAGTATAGACGGAAATAACGTCATTCTTGTTGGCGAGTCTATGCACCATATATCAAAATCTCTCAGAATGAAGTCAGGCGAGAGAATTATCGTTTGCGACAAAAAGAAAAACGAATACGAGTGCGTTCTTGAAGAATTCACTTCTGAAAAAGTTGTTGCAAGAATAGAAGACGTAAGACGATGTCTTTCAGAACCCGACTACAAGGTTGTATTATATCAGGCTTGTCCTAAGTCAGACAAAATGGATATGATAGTGCAAAAGGCGGTTGAACTTGGTGTTTACGGCATCGTTGCTTTTATGAGTGACAGATGTGTTGCAAGATATGACTCAAAGGATTTTGAGAAAAAATGTGTCAGGTGGCAAAAAATTGCACTTGAAGCGGCAAAGCAAAGCGGACGCGGTTACGTTCCATACGTAAAGTGGGTGTCTGATTTGAAGAGCGCAGTATCAGATGCAAAAGAAAACGGAATAGCCTTTATGTGCTATGAAGATGAAGAACAAGTAAGTCTAAAAGATTTTATAAGAACCAACGAAAAAGAAAGCAACTTTTCTTTTATAATAGGTTCAGAAGGCGGCTTTTCAACAAAAGAAGCCGACTACTGCCGCGAGAGTGGAGTAGCTACAATAGGTCTTGGAAACAGGATACTAAGAACAGAGACTGCATCGGGATACGTTTTGTCGTGTTTTGCATACGAAAAAGAATTATAAAAATTTATAAATAATAACACATAAGATACATTGTTCTCTTTTTATTATAGAGAACGCGGAAGGAGTAAATATAATAATGTCGAACAGATTGTTTCAGGGAATAATTCATCAGATGAAGGATGCCGTTGACAGAGTCATCGGTGTAATCGACGAAAACGGAGTTGTTATTTCCTGCAGTGAACTTGGAAAAATCGGCGAATCTAAGATTAACGTTAAGGACGAATTGGCTTACACAGCTGAAACAGTAACAAAAGATGGATTTACATACCGTCCTTTAGGTAACGGAGCAAAAGCAGAATACATTGTTTTTGTTGAAGGCGAAGATAAGAGAGCTGAAAGAACTTCTATGATTCTTGCTATTGCTTTGTCAAACATCAAGAATCTTTATGATGAAAAGTATGACAAGGGTTCTTTCTTGAAAAATATCATTCTTGACAATATCCTTCCGAGCGATATATATATGAAGTCAAAAGAACTTCATTTTGCAAACGACGTTCAGCGTATTGTGTTCCTTATTAAGTTCCATACAAAGAGCGACGTTATGCCCTTTGATATTATTCAGAATATGTTCCCTGACAAGAACAAGGACTACGTTATCGGCGTAGGCGAAAGCGACGTTGTTCTTATCATTGAACTCAAGGGTAACTGCGATATGCGCGAAATGGAAAAGATTGCGCGTCAGATTGTTGATACACTCAGCACAGAATTCTTCGTAAAAGTTTCTGTTGGTATCGGTACTGCAGTTTCTAACATTAAAGACCTTGCAGCATCATTCAAGGAAGCTCAGGTTGCTATTGAAGTTGGAAAGGTTTTTGACACTGAAAAGAACATCATCAGCTATGAAAACCTTGGCATAGGAAGACTTATTTATCAGCTTCCCACAACACTCTGCGAAATGTTTATGCAGGAAGTGTTCAAGAAGGGTTCGCTTGACTCTCTTGACCACGAAACATTGATGACAATTCAGTCATTCTTTGAAAATAACCTTAACGTATCAGAAACAGCAAGAAAGCTTTTCGTACACAGAAACACACTTGTGTATCGTCTTGAAAAGATACGTAAATTAACAGGTCTTGACCTTCGCGAATTTGAACACGCGATTACATTCAAGGTAGCTTTGATGGTTCAGAAGTACCTTACATCAAAGCCCACAAAATTCTGATAGAGATTAATTCCAATACTTGTATGGTTTTGTATAGCGCAAAAAACATACAAGTTTTTGGTGTTATTTGAGATAGTTTTTGTTTTGCAAAGACAGGGGAAATGTTTTGTAAAGCAAAATAGGATTTTACGAAAATAAGGGGAAAAATATGATAGAATTTGAAAACGTAAGAAAGGTGTATCCAAACGGGACGGTAGCTCTTGACGGCGTAGACCTTAAGATAAACGACGGCGAGTTTGTATTTATTGTAGGCTCGTCGGGCGCAGGAAAGTCCACACTTATGAAGCTTCTTCTTCGTGAAGAAAAGGTAACTTCGGGAACTATCAAGGTTGATGAATTTGACCTTTCGCATATGTCAAATTATAAAGTGCCTTTTTACAGAAGACAACTTGGCGTAGTTTTTCAGGACTTCAGACTTTTCCAGAATAAAACGGTATTTGAAAATATATCATTTGTTATGAGAGCAATCGGAGAAACAAGCTCACGTATCAGAAAGAGAGTTCCGGCTCTTCTCAACGTAGTGGGCCTTCAGGACAAAATGAAGTGTTATCCGAAAGAACTTTCCGGTGGCGAACAGCAGAGAGTTGCTCTTGCGAGAGCATTGGCAAACAATCCCGGTATCATTATTGCGGACGAGCCTACGGGTAACCTTGACCCCGAACTCAGCTTTGATATTATGAATCTTCTCCGCCGTATCAACCGCAGTAAGAATAAAACTGTTGTTGTTATTACCCACGAAAAAAACCTTGTTGACCATTTCCAAGAAAGAGTAATCAGAATCGAAGACGGAAAAATGGTTGAAGACAGAGTAGGGGGTATGTTCGAATGAGAAGATACAGCGTTATGTATTTTATAAGCCAGAGCGTAAAAGGTCTTTGGCGTAACAGCGTTATGACCCTTGCTTCTATAATCGTTCTTATGTCATGCCTTGTTGTTATGGGTAGTTTTTCATTGATTGTAATGAACCTTAACACAAACCTTGACGCTTTGGGCGATATGAATGAGATTGTCGCATTTATCGACCTTGAAAAAACTGAAGAAGAAATTACAGCTATCCGCGAAAAGATAGCAAAATACGACAACATAAAAGATATAGAATATGTATCAAAGGAAGATGCTTTAGCTCAGGAAAAGGCAAAGTATGAAAAAGAATACCCCGGATTTTTTGAAGGTATTACCAGCGATATATATCCCGCATCAGTTATTATCACTTATGAAGATAATGCTAAGGTAGAAACGTTGAAGTACAATCTTCAGGGAACTGAAGGTATATATAAGGTTAACTGCCGTAGTGACGTTGCTTCTACCATTGAAACAATGAAGACGGGTATTATATACATATTTATTTGGTTCTTGGCAGTGCTTTTTGTTGTAAGTCTTTTTGTAATTATAAACACAATCAAACTTGCAGTGCACGGCAGAAGACAGGAAATAACCGTAATGAGATACGTCGGCGCGACAAACTGGTTTATTATGCTTCCCTTTGTACTTGAAGGTGTATGGATTGGTCTTTTGTCTTCCGGTATAGCTTATATTTTGCAGATGTCTGTTTATCAGTCACTTACCAAGACGGTGTTGGCAGATTATAATATGTTTACACTCATTCCTTTTGGTGATATTGGTGGATATCTCTTACTTGCCTTTGTTGGAATAGGCGTTCTGACAGGTATTATAGGAAGCTGTATTTCACTCAACAAACACCTTAAGGCTTAAAAACGAAGGAGAGTTTATGAAAATAAGACTTAAAATAGTCGCAGTACTTTTGGTATTGACAAGTGCTTTATTTGTTCTGGCTTCGCCGCTTAATTATTCTAACATTGTTCGTGCGTCTGCCGCGACAGACTCAAAGGTTAAAGGTTATGAAGACAGAATAAACTCTTTGAAGAATGACCAGAAAAACTATGAAAAACTCATAAAGGAAGCAAAGGCTGACGCTGCGGCTTTCTTGAAAGAAAAAGAACTTCTTGATAAACAAATAGAAAATCTCAACGAACAGATAACAATATCAAATACTCTTTTGATTGAGTATAACAATGCGATTGCCGCAAAGGAAGAAGAATTAAACAACAAGCAGTCCGAATACGATACAAAGTTTTCTCAGTACAAGACGAGAATGCGCGTGTCTTATGAAGAAGGTGCTATGGGTTATCTTGTAATGCTCTTTACATCAAAGAGTATATCAGACTTCCTTACAAGCCTTGAAAGAATGATTAATATGCTTGAATACGACAGGCGTACTATGAAGTCTCTCAATGAAGAAAAAACAGTTTTGTCTACACAGAAGAGCGAACTTGAAACTATCAGAGAAAATCAGCAGAATGTTTACAACGAGCTTGAAAAGACAAATAATGAATTGAAAGAAAAGTCACAGCAGGCGGCTGATTTCTATCAGAAAGAAATAAAGAATGAAGCTGAGCTTGAAAAGAAACTTGCAAAACTTCAGGCAGAAGAGAAAAAGGCTAACGCTGAACTTGATAAATATTTGCAAGAACTTGCAAAGAAGAATAACGGCGTATATACAGGCGGCGCATTCAGCTGGCCGTTGCCGCAGAATCAGAATAAGATTACATCTAAATTCGGTAACCGTACATACAAGATTTGGGGTAAGTGGGTTACAGACTACCACCGCGGAATTGATATAAGTATTCCGACAGGTACTCCCGTTTACGCTTGTGCTGACGGAACTGTAGAAAAGGCTCAGTGGAGTGGAAGCTACGGCTATTACGTTGTAATCAGCCACGGCTCAGGTTATACAACGCTTTATGCTCACAACAGCTCTTTGACTGTAAAACAGGGACAGAGAGTGAAAAGGGGACAGCAGATTGCTGTTTCAGGTAGTACCGGTAACAGTTCAGGACCGCACTTGCACCTTGAAATTGCAATAAACGGTGCATTGCAGAATCCGTTGGCAAACGGAATTCTTTCACATCCCGCTCTTGTATACTACTGTTAATTAACAGACGGAGAAAAAATGTCAAAAAAAATAAGTATCCCGATTTTTATAGCGGTATGCGCTTTATTGGTTATAATTACTTTTCAGATTACTTTTCTTGGCGTAACGGAAGTATATCGTGAAAAATTGATAGAAAACGCTAAAGAGAACGTAAAGGAAAATTGGGAAAGCAAACTTGAATATATAAATGAACTCACAAGTCAGTATTTTCTGAAAGAAATACCGCTTGAAAAGTTAGAAGACGTTCTTCCTGCTGCATACATTGCTGCACTTGGAGATAAGTATACTTACTATATGACCAAGGAAGAATACGAGTCTTTTAATTCCAACCTTAACGCCGATATGCAGGGGATAGGTATTAATATCGTTTACAACAGTGAAGTCGGGGCACTCGACGTTGTAAGTGTTGTAAGCGGTTCGCCTGCTATGGAAAAAGGTGTAGAAGCGGGAGATTTAATCCACATAGTAGAAGGGAAGAAAGTTTCTGAAATCGGCTACTATGAAGCTTTGAACGTAATGCTTGGGAAAGCTGGAAGCGTCGCAAACTTTTCCGTTTTGAGAAAAAATGGAGAAACATACGAAGAAATCAGCTTTTCAATTACGCGTGGATTCATTGTTGAAGAAACGGTAAGTGGCAAACTCTTGAATGAAAATACGGGTATTATACGTATAGAAGAGTTCAACAAAAAGACGCCCACACAGTTCAAGACAATTTTTGACGACCTTGTAAAACAGGGGGCTAGCAGATTTGTTTTTGACGTAAGATATAATCCGGGCGGAGACTTGGATTCAATAGTAGAAATACTTGATATGCTATTGCCGAAAGGACCTATTATAAAAATAATAGACAGATACGGCAAAGAAGAAGTTATTGAATCGGATGAAAATTGCATCGACTATCCTTTTGCAGTACTCACAAACGGCAGTACCGCAAGCGCGGCAGAGCTTTTTACATCAGCTTTGAAGGATTATAAAAAAGCAATAATCGTAGGCGAAAAGACATACGGAAAGGGGACTATGCAGACTATTGTTCCGTTACCTGACGGCTCAGCTGTATGTATGACTACCCAGACGTACTGTCCGCCATATTCAGAAAGCTATGACGGTGTAGGAATTTCTCCCGACATAGAAGTATTTATTGACGAAGCTTATTCTAACGTCAGCGTATTGAAACTGACTTTTGAACAAGATACACAACTCAAAACCGCTGTTGAAAAACTAAACGCGGAAAACAACTAAGCAATATTTGAAAAGAGGTTTATTATAATGGAAAATCAGATTATCGTTACCAATGAGGGTCTCAAGAAACTTCAGGAAGAACTTTCATATTTGAAGACTACAAAGCGTAAAGAAGTTACAGAAGCTATCAAGCTCGCGCTTTCTTTCGGCGACCTTTCAGAAAACAGCGAATATACAGAAGCTAAGGAAGAACAGGGTAAGGTTGAATCAAGAATTGTTGAGCTTGAAGAAATGCTCAAGAACGTTAAGGTTATCAGTGACAGCGACGTACACACAAACTCTGTTAACGTTGGCGCTAGCGTAAAATTGCTTGACGTGAAGAAGAACAAAGAAATTGAATATACTATCGTAGGCTCAACAGAAGCTGATGCTATGAACGGCAAAATCAGTGACCGTTCCCCAATCGGAAGCGCGATAATCGGTTCAGCTGTAGGCCAAACAGTAACAGTTGCAACACCCGCAGGCGAACGTGAATTCAAGATTCTTGAAATTATGAAGAAGTAATAGGTTTTATATTTAAAAAATACAGGTGACTGAAAATGAGTGACAATAACGTAAATACAAATGTTGAACAGAATGAACAGGAATACAACGAAGTTGTAAGAATTAGAAGAGAAAAACTCGCAAGTCTTAAGGAAGCGGGCAAAGACCCCTTTGTTCTTACAAAGTACGACGTAACTGCATATTCTGAAAAAATCAGAGCAGATTTTGAAAACTATGAAAACAAGACTGTGTCTATCGCTGGCCGTATTATAAGCCGCAGAATTATGGGTAAGGCAAGTTTTGTTAATATTCAGGACAGCGAAGGCAATATTCAGGCATACATTCGCCGTGACGACGTTGATGCAGGACTTGAAGAAGGCCAGTCTGTTTACGCTGAGTTCAAGAAGTGGGATATCGGCGATATCATTGGTATCGAAGGCTTTGTTTTCACAACAAAGACAGGCGAAATTTCCGTACACGCGCAGAAGATTACTCTTCTATCAAAATCACTTCTTCCTTTGCCCGAAAAATTCCACGGTTTGAAGGATACAGACCTTAGATACAGACAGAGATACGTTGACTTGATTGTTAACCCTGAAGTAAGAGATACTTTCTACAAGCGTTCAATGATTCTCAAAGAAATCAGAAACTATCTTGATTCAAAGGGCTTTTTGGAAGTTGACACACCTATCCTTGTTCCCCTTGAAATTGGCGCATCTGCAAGACCTTTCAAGACTCATCACAATACACTTGATATGGATATGTATTTGCGTATTGAAACCGAACTTTATCTCAAGAGACTTATCGTTGGCGGTATGCATAAGGTATACGAAGTAGGCAGAATTTTCCGTAACGAAGGTATGGATACAAAGCATAACCCCGAATTTACTTCTATCGAGCTTTATCAGGCATTTACCGATTACTACGGTATGATGGACTTGGTTGAAGAACTTTATAAGTTGCTTGCTGAAAAGATTTGCGGAAGCCTTGTAATTAACTATCAGGGTCACGAAATCGACATGGGCAAGTGGGAACGCTTGACTATGGTTGAAGCTGTCAAGAAATATGCAGGCGTTGACTACAACGACTGGAAGACAGATGAAGAAGCAAGAGAATGTGCAAAGAAGATGCACGTTAAGGTTGAAGA
>JAZRPI010000078.1:0-9441 GCA_045649165.1 Eubacteriales bacterium
AAGTATGTGCACTGAAATTGTGAATTATGTGCCCCTTTCAGAAAAACCAAGTTCTACAACCATAGTAGAAAACGCTATGCCTATTGAGGCTGCGTATAACAAGAATAACGGATATTCTGTTGTATACGACAACAAGATTGAGTTTTATGACAGCGAATTTGTTTTGAGAAGTACTTATGAACTTTCTTCAAATATCGTACCAATTACTACCGAAATTAACGATGAACATACGGTTATTACGTATAACGAAAACATAGTCGGCAACGATATAAAAATTCTTGTTTTCAATCCGTCTGGCGAGCTTTTACTCTCTGCCGATGCTGAAGGTCAACCCAAGAGACTCAGAACAGATGAAAACAACGTATTTGTTCTTTTAGATGGAAAAGTATGCAAGATTGATATATCAAGCGGCGATGTCAAATATTATGATACTGAACGTAATGCTCTTGAGCTGTTGCTTGTTGATGAAAAAACAGCGCTCGTATGTTTTTCTGACCATACATCAAAAATTAAATTAGATTAAGTAATTATTATTGAAAAGGTGAATAAATGGCTCTTTTTCTTGATTTTACGATTGTTTTGATAGTTGTCCTTACGATGTTTTTTGTTATAAAAAAAGGTTTTGTAAGGTCACTTCTTGAGCTATTGTCTGTAATATGCTCTGTTATATTTGCAAAAATATTTGCTTCTCCTGTATCACAGATGTTTTATAAGCTTTTACAGAGCGTTATTTCGCCCAGAATGGAAGAGTTTGTTAACGACCTTAGCTTACCAGAGACGTTTCAAAATGAAAGTTTAGGCAATCTGCTTTCAGAATATGGCTTAGCGTTTATTGATAAAGAAGAGACAACAAGTTTTTTATCAAATTCGTTTACAGCTATAATTTCGTATTGTGTAGCATATTTGCTGATTTTTATTGGTGTTATGATTTTGTTTAAGATTGCAACACCTGTTATTTGTGTGGTGTTTAAATTACCCATACTGAGAACTGCAAACAAACTTTTGTCATTCCTTTTAGGTGTTGCATTGTCAGTTTTATATTTGTTGATTTTTATCTCGCTTATGCAGATAATTATTCCTTTATTGTCTTCTATGTACCCTGAAAGCATCAATAATGCAGTTGTTGAAAAAACTTATATATTTAGTTTCTTATACAATCTTGATTGGATAAAAATACTTCTTAGTTAAACGAAATAGGTGATTTTATGGAAATGTGTGCAAGATGCAAAAAACGTGTTGCTGTTGTTTTTGTATCAAGAATAGAAAATGGCGAGACTATCAACGAAGGTATATGCCTTAAATGTGCTCGTGAATTAGGTATCAAACCTGTTAACGATATAATTGAAAAAATGGGACTTACTGAAGCTGATTTGGAGCAAATGGATTCTGAAATGGAGAATATGCTATCAATGGCTGATGATGATTTTGAATCTGATGAAGAAGATGACGAGCAGAATGGCAGAGCTCCTGCTTTTGATTTGAGAAAGATGTTTGGGGCATTTCCTGTGAGTAATAGTGCTCCCGATTCAAAAGATAAGAATGATGACGGCAAGTCAAACAAGAAAGATAAAAAAGACAAGAAAAAGGGAAGCAAATTCCTGTCTCAGTATTGTATTAATCTCAACGAACGTGCAAACTCAGGTAAGATTGACCGCGTTATAGGCAGAGATGACGAGCTTGCAAGAGTGACACAGATTTTGTGCCGTAGACAAAAAAACAATCCCTGTTTGATTGGAGAACCCGGTGTAGGTAAGACTGCAATAGCTGAAGCGTTGGCTCTTAAAATCACAGCAGGAAACGTTCCTTTTAAACTCAAAAATAAAGAGCTTCATCTTCTTGATTTAACTTCACTAGTTGCAGGTACTCAGTTCAGGGGACAGTTTGAACAGCGAATGAAAGGCCTGATTGAAGAAGTCAAGGAAAAGGGAAACGTAATACTCGTAATTGATGAAATTCATAATATAGCAGGTGCAGGCGACGCTGAAGGTAGTATGAACGCTGCTAATATTCTTAAACCCGCGCTTTCACGTGGCGATATTCAGGTTATTGGTGCAACAACACTCAAAGAATACCGTAAATATATAGAAAAAGATTCAGCTCTTGAAAGAAGATTTCAGCCTGTAATCGTTGAAGAGTCTTCTGTTGAAGATACAGTTGAAATCCTAAGTGGTATAAAAGAGTATTACGAAGAATTCCATGGCATAAAGATACCGAACGATATACTCAGAAGAACTGTTTTACTATCAGAAAGATATATAACTGACAGATATTTACCTGATAAGGCTATCGATTTGCTTGATGAAGCCGCATCATATCTCGTTCTCAATACCCCTGTTATCGATGAGTATTTTAGTCTGAAAAATGATGTTTCTGTGTTGGCTGAAGAAAAAGAAGTGTTAGAAAATACAGAAACAAAAACCGAAGAAGAAACTGCGGAAAAATATAAAAAACTTGCAGATATCAAGGTAAAAGAAATTACGATAAAAAATAAAATTGATGAGATAGCACCCAAGTGTGAAAATATTAAACTTTCTGTATCTGACCTTGCATGTGTTATTGAAAGGTGGACAGGTGTCCCTGCAAGTAAAATTAATTCGCTTGAATATGAAAGACTTAATGGACTTGAAGGGCGTCTCAAAGACCATATTATAGGTCAGGATAACGCTGTTGAAAGTGTTGTAAAAGCAATTAAGAGAAACAGGGCAGGGGTTTCATATAAAAAGAAGCCTGTATCGTTTATTTTTGCTGGACCTACCGGTGTTGGTAAGACCGAGCTTGTAAAAACTCTTGCAGCGGATATGTTTGATTCTCCTGAAACTATAATCAGACTTGATATGTCTGAATTTATGGAAAAACATTCAGTTTCAAGAATTATTGGAGCTCCCCCTGGGTACGTTGGTTATGATGAAGCGGGTCAGTTAACAGAAAAAATCAGAAGAAAACCTTATTCGGTTGTTTTATTTGATGAAATCGAAAAAGCCCACCCCGACGTGTTGAATATTATGCTTCAAATCCTTGATGACGGTATTGTTACTGATGCGCAGGGAAGAAAAGTTAATTTTGAGAATACGATAATTGTTATGACAACAAATGCTGGTTCTGATATCAGTATGAATTCAGCAGGTTTTGCTTCTTCTCAAAAGAATGTTGATTCTGATAGAACTGAAAAGGCATTAAGCACGTTCTTGAGACCTGAGTTTATTAATAGAGTTGATGAGATTGTTGTATTCAGACACCTTGACGAAGAAGATTTCAAAAAGATTGCTTGTATTATGCTTGGCGAATTATCAAAGGTTATGGATGATAAAGGCATACTGTTTGGATTTACTGACTCTGTTGTTGAATACGTTGCAAAGGAATCTTACAGCAACAAATTTGGTGCAAGAAATATGCGCAGATTTATTCAGAAAAACATTGAAGATGAAATTGCAAACAAACTGATTGAAAGTTACCTTGACGATATCGTATCAATAAATATTGATTATAATGCTGATACAGACAAACTGGAATTTATATGTAAATAAAAGAGAGAGTAAGTAAAATGAACGAGAGATGGTATGACAAGACTGTTGCTCAGATTGAAGAAAAATTGAATACAGATGCATCTACCGGTCTTTCACTGAATGTTTTGCACAGCAGACAAAAGAATGATAGACTAAACGAGATATTTCCTTTTGTGCATCATACTTTTGAAGAATGCTTCAAGAAAGCGTTATCTGAACCTGTAACTATATTATTGCTTATAATTGCAGTCATTTCTGCAATTCTTGAGCGTAGTATGACTTCTATGGTTATAATATCTCTTATAGCCTTTAATATAATCGTTTCTGTATTTTCATACAAAAAATCATATCAGATTTTTGAAGATATGGGAAGACTTTCAATGCCTACTGTTAAGGTTATGAGAAATGGTAAGCTGTTTCTTGTAAAGAGCGAACGATTGGTTGTAGGAGATGTTATATATTTATCTGCGGGAGATATGGTGCCTGCAGACGCTCGTCTTGTTGAGTGTGATGATTTTCAGGTTCTTGAAGTTAATGTCACAAGCGAAATAAAACCTGTCGAAAAAGACCCATATTTTCTTCGCTATACACATGACGTACCCGCTGCGCAACAAGCAAATATGGTGTTTGCATCAACTATTGTTATAAAAGGCTCTGCAAAGGCTATTTGTTGTTGTACAGGCGAAGATACGCTTGTATGTAAAATGAAAAGAAATAAAAAACTTGTTCAACAGGACAAGATTAAGGCAATTTCTTTTACAAAAAAATACAGCAAAACGTGGTCTTTGTGTTCTATATTACTTGTGTTTGCTGTTGTTATACTGAAATTGATGTTCGGTCAGCCTGATGAGTCATTATTTGGTATATTTTTGTCAGCTATTTCATTAGCAGCTGTAACTACTGGAGAGTTTCATATTATTTCATCTTATGTAGTTGTAGCAAATGGGTTGTTTTCTGCTGTAAAGCAAAATAAACATATCAACTCCGGAGCACTGATAAAGAATATATCAAAAACAGAGAGTTTGAAAGACATAAGCTGTTTGCTGGTTCACAAAGAAGGGGCATTTTCAATAAAAGAAGTTAGAGCTGAAAAAGTTTATGTAAACAGCTCTTTGTATACAGATGGGGAAGTGCACTTTGCAGAAAATGCAAACAGAGCGCTTAGGTTTGCTCTTATATCCACAGGTTTGTATGGAGCAGGGAAAATTGTTAAGAATAATCTAAACAATGAAAATATATATACTGCAGAAGAAGATGCGATTATATCGATTGCTCAGAAATGTCGTGTTTATAACATAAACCTTGACAAAAATTATCCTATTTTAGAACACGTTTCTCAAGGTCAATCGAGTAAATTTGAGACAACGCTTGTTGATTCAGCGAATGGATTTACTGTAGCTTGCAGGGGGGATTTGTATTCAATTCTTTCAGTGTGCGATAAATATTTTGAAAACGGTAAAGCTTATCAATTTACATCCGATAAAAAATCAGATATAATTTCAGAAGCTGTTAAATTGAGTCGTAAGTCTTATAAGATTGTTGCGATTGCATCTAAGAAAACGCATTATAACAATTTAAGAAGAATTATATCATGCCAGTCTGACATGGTGTTTGAAGGCTTCATTGCTATCAGAGAGAGAATGTTGCCAGGTGCTGTAAAGAACATTACAGACTGTCAGGCAGCAGGAATTAAGGTTATTATGCTTTGCGACGATTATGGAGAGCACAATAAAACACTTGCAGAATCTCTCGGTATAATAAAGAACAGCGAAGAAGTAGTTACAGGAAACGAACTTGATAAGATGAAGGATGAATTGTTCAGAACAAATGTTTCCATGTATAAGCTATATCAGAATATTTCTATATATCAAAAGCGAAAACTTCTTGCTTTTCTTAAAGAAGAAGGCGAAACTGTCGGAGTTCTTGCAAGAGACCTTGATGAGATAATTCTACTTAAGGAAGCTGACGTAGGATTTGTTCAGAGTACAACGTTGTCAGGAAAACTTGATAAAACAGGTCTTGATATGACAATGGGAAAAAATACCAATTCACCGATGCTTGTTAAGAACACAAAAAATGTAAATAAGACGGGAAGTGAAGCGCTGAAATTTATAGCAGATGTTATAGTCTCGAGCGCAGATAGGCGCGGAAATGGCGGTTTTAATGCCATTGTAAGCGCAATTCTTGCTTCAAAAGCTATTTATAGAAACCTTGCAAAATTTATTAAATATTTGTTAACAATTCAGATTTCAAGAATATTTATAGTTCTATATTCCATTTTTTCAAAAACTAATGTTTTCGAAACACCTCAGGTTCTATTTACCGGTTTTGCGATTGATTTTATAGCAATGATTATTTTTGCATTCGAGCAATCGGATAACAAAACGTTGTTTAGAAAAGATAGTTCAGAAGAATTATTGAATATATATAAAACTGTACCATTGTCGATTCTGTCCGGAATAGTTCTTGCGGGGTCAATAGTCTTATTGCCAACTATTCTGAAACTTATGGGTGTTGTTGATATATACGCTCATTCAACAGTTATATTTATAAGTTTTGTTTTATCACAGATTGCTGTAATGAATGAGATAATAAAAGATGGTAGTATATTTAAATCATCTATCAGCTTTAATAGAGCTCACGTTATAATGGCGTTTAGTGTAATATTATTTTTTGCAGCAACGTTGTTTATAACTGAATTTGGAAAAATGTTTGGTATGATAAATCCTGGTTGGATATCATTATTAATATCAGTTATACCATCTGTTATAATTATTTTAGTATACGAAGTACAAAAACTTATAATTAATCAAAATAAATAAAAAGTCGGTATTTTGCCGACTTTTTATCTTTTAACCCCTTTTCTATCCCCCTAACTATATAAAATTTTTATTTTGTATAATTG
This sequence comes from Eubacteriales bacterium, assembly GCA_045649165.1. GTDB lineage: Bacteria > Bacillota > Clostridia > Oscillospirales > CAG-272 > RGIG1995. The sequence goes on from JAZRPI010000078.1 coordinate 6,409, forward strand.
TATATATCGGAATACCCCGTCGAACGATTACAATTATATATAATTATTTTAAAAAACTATTGTAATTTAAATAATATTATGCTATAATGTCAAAGTCGTTTGGGGGCATAGCTCAGCTGGTTAGAGTGTATGCTTGACATGCATAAGGTCATTGGTTCGATTCCAATTGTCCCCACCAAAAAACCTCTCATTTATTTGAGAGGTTTTTTCTTATTTGATTTTTCTGCACTCAAGATAATATCTCTTATCCCTTGACTCTCCCATTGAAAATGTTTTTCTTGGAAGCGAACCTGTTTTCTTTACCATTTCAAACAATGTATCCTTTGATATACTGTCAAAAATAAAACCAATAACATTCTCTTGTTTAGAAAGCTCTTTTACATCGTTTATACCGTGAATATAGTCAACTTTTGCATTGGGGTGTTCATTTATATATTCATCAATAAAATCTTGTATAACACCGGTAGAAAGCTTGTCTGAAGGTATATCTAAACTGATACTTCCCTGTTTGTTTCCATACATATAAGTTATAGTAGTGTTTGGTGTGCTAGTTTCAAATTTTTTGCGCATGTTTTCGACAACGTCTTCAACATCAACACCAAAGATAACTCTATATATAGGCTCAAAATCAAGTGCTTCTGAATGTATATTGCCAATTTCTGCCAAAGCATATCTTGCTAACTCGCGATTATCTCTATTTTCGCGTTTTGCAATTTCATAGCATTCTTTAGCTGTTGCGAGCGAGTGATTTCCGTCTCCGACCGCGAATAGCAAATCTGTTGAAAGGTTGGTTAATGCTGAGAAAATTCTTTCGACATTCTCTTTATTAATCAAATACCCTGTAACATGTCCACCACCCATCATCAATTCAAAATCATAAAGTTTTGTCATTTTATCTTTTTGATTTGTAAGTGGTTCTATTACTGTTTTATTAATATCATCAATTAATAAAATAATATGCGGCAATTCAAGGGGGGCATCTTTGCGGATTTGTACTCTTGGCGGAATTCTTTCGATTACAGTAGCTTCAGTTGCTCTTATAAGCGTTTTTGAGCCTTTCTTGTAATCATAACATTCAAGGTCAACAGCACCTATGATACCGCTCTTGACTCTTCCGTCAGGCTGTACACGCTCGATATAAATTAATGAGTCTTTGTATTCATCAAATATACCGTTGGATAAATATTTATCCATTTCTTGATTAATTTTTTCAACTCTTTGATCTAAATTCCCTTTTTCAAGGTATATTTCTGGCAAAGTGATTTTTAATGTTGAATTTTCTTGTCCAACAATATTTTCTACATTTTCCCAATATTTTTCGTCACTTGTATACTGGTCGCATGCAATTACTGACCATTTTTCAAAGTTGTTTTTTGGGAGTAGAATATCTGCTGTTTTAAATGGAATTTGTGTATTCATTACTCTTTCTCCACTGATGAAACGTATCTCTTAGCTTGTGTTGAGAATAATTTGTGGTAATGCCCTTCTGACTTCATTAGTTCTTCATGTGTTCCACATTCTATAACTTCCCCATTCATAAGAACGATAATCTTTGATGCGGTAGTTGCGCTCGAAAGCCTATGAGATACAAATAGTGTAGTTTTGTTTTTTCTTAGTTTGTCAAATTGATTGAATATTTCTTGTTCTGCAATAGCATCAAGGGATGCCGTAGGCTCATCAAGAATAAGTATATCTGAATCAGAATAAAAAGCTCTAGCAACAGATAATTTTTGCCATTGACCGATTGAAAGCTCAATACCGTCTTCTTCAAAGTAACGCATAAGCGGTGTGTTATAACCTTTTGAAAGGTTATTTATGAAAGATGCGGCGTCGCTTTGTTCTGCTGCTAATCTTACTCTGTCATCAATAATTTCGTCGTTTATTTCGCCAAAGGATATATTCTCTTTAACCGATACCGCGTATTTTCCGAAGTCTTGGAATATAATTCCGAATATATCATAAAGTGCTTTTGTGTCGTATTCCCTTATATCATATCCGTCAAGATATATAACGCCTTCTGTGGGGTCGTAAAGTCTTGTCAACAACTTGATAAGGGTTGTCTTGCCTGCGCCGTTAAGACCTACCAGAACGGCTGTGTCGCCCGCTTCAAGAGTGATATTTATATTCTTAAGAACGTACTTTTCTGTACCCGGATATTTAAATGATACGTTTTTGAATTCAATCTTGTGTCCGATATGTCTTTCGGGCGTTCTTGGTTTTTCAAGTGTTGAAACAACTGTTCTTTTGTCTTTCATAAACACAATCATATTTTCGATAAACAAAGTTCCTTCAAATATGGTTGCTGTTGACATTATAATGGTGCTGACACCTGTTGAAATCGAGTTTAAAGCTCCAGTATACATTGAGTAGTCGCCGATTTGCAACTCGCCGAGAACTACCTTATACGCAACGTATAAGAACAGTATGCAGTTTACAACAGTTGTTATAACAGAAGCTGAAATATTCCAGATATTTTCTCTGATAATAAGAGATTTGAGACCTTTGAAGTACTTTTTGAATACGTTTGTAAACCTGTCAATAAATGTATCCGCAAGTCCAAAAAGTCTTATTTCTTTTACAAGGTCTTTGTTTGTCATAAGACCTGAAAAATAATCCATCTGGCGTCTGTCTTTAGAGCGGAAACGCATATAATTTACGTTCTTTTTTCTAAATGTAAAGTTTATAATTGCTGTTGGTATACCAAGTAAAGCTATTATAAACGGTACCAAGGGACTAATATTCCACAATATTGCAACAAAGCCTACTATTGTAATTATATTACTCAAAGTGTTAAGTGTAGAATTTAATATCTGAATTGGTCTTATTCCTGCTTCCCTGTTTGCATTTTCGAGTTTTTCGTAAAATTCGGGAATGTCGTATCTGCCAATATCAATTTCTTTTGCTTTGTTGAGTATTTTGACTTTTATATGATTTGTAACAAGTTCGCCTGAAATTCTTATAACTATTGTATCCAAGAATCCAACAACTTTATTAACAAATAAATAAACAAATTGCAAAATAAGCCAGAAAATA
>JAZRPI010000079.1:0-3084 GCA_045649165.1 Eubacteriales bacterium
TCAGCTTCAGAACGCAAAGAAAAACGGAGCTATACACTGTCTTGTCGGTAATATAGGACATATTGAACTTGCTAAAAAATACGGTTTTGTTCTCCACGGAGATTACCGTTTGAATATATATAATAACGCTTCTATTTATAATTTTGATGAAATGGAATCTACATTACTTTCACCTGAACTTACTTTGGCACAAATAAGGGATATAAAGGGAAAAAAGAGCGTTATTGTTTATGGAAAAGTACCGCTTATGACTTTAGAAAAGCGTACAGGCCAAAAGGTGTTACGCGACCGAAAGAAAATAGCTTTTCCTGTATTAAAAGAAGCAAACAGAGAGATTGTTCTTAATTCTGTGCCGATTTATATGGCAGACAAAGAAGATTTGCTCAGAAAGAATGGCATATACGACAGACATTTTATATTCACAACAGAGTCTAAAGAAGAAGTTGTGGCTGTTATAAAAGCATATAAAGAAAAAAAGATTAGTAAAAATACAGTAAAACGCATAAAATAAGCACATAATAAACAAAAAGACATATACGGAGTATTTTTTATGACAAAGAAAAGATTAAGAGATTATGCAAAGCTTATAACAAAAATGGGCGTAAACGTTCAGAAAGGACAGGAAGTTGTAATCAATGCAGAGCCTGACCAGCCTGAATTTGTCGCTCTAGTTGTTGAAGAATGCTATAAGGCGGGTGCAAAGAGAGTTGTTGTTGATTGGGTATATCAGCCACTGACAAAACTTAATGTAAAATACCGCACACTTAAAGACTTAAGCAGAGTTGAAGAATATGAAGAAGCAAGACTGAAATACAGACTTGAAAAGCTGCCTGCGATGATTCATATCCATTCAGCAGACCCGTCGGGACTTAAGGGTATAAATCAGGATAAATACAGCAAGGCTACACAGGCAATCAGAGCTATTACAAAGCCTTATCGCGACCAGATGGATAACAAATATCAGTGGTGTATTGCGGCTGTTCCGAGTGTTGCCTGGGCAAAGAGAGTATTCCCCAATGAAAGAAAGAGCAAGGCAGTAGAAATGCTTTGGGAAGCTATTCTTTATGCTTCACGTTGTGATGAAGACCCGATTTTAGCTTGGGAAAAGCACAACGAAAATCTCCATTCAAAATGCAAGTATCTAAATGACCTTGGTATAAAGACACTTATTTATAAAGCGTCAAACGGCACTGATTTAAGAGTTGGTATGAATGAAGACGGTATGTTCCTTGGCGGTGCTCACGACACACTGGACGGAATTGAATATAATGCAAATATTCCGAGTGAAGAAGTGTTTGTTTCGCCTAAAAAGGGAGTTGCTGACGGTATTGTATATTCATCAAAACCGCTTTCATATCAGGGGGATTTGATTGATAATTTCTCTATCAAATTTGAAAACGGTAAAGTTGTCGAAGTGAAAGCAGAGCAGAACGAAGAATTGCTCAAAAAGCTTGTCGATATGGATGAAGGCGCAAAATATCTTGGCGAATGCGCTTTGGTACCTTATGACTCGCCAATCCGTAATTCAGGCGTGCTTTTCTATTCAACTCTTTTTGATGAAAATGCTGCTTGTCACTTTGCGTTAGGACGTGGCTTTACAAATACAATCAAGGATTTTGAAAAGTATACTTTGGAAGAACTTCACGAAAAGGGAATAAACGATTCGATGATTCACGTTGACTTTATGATTGGAACAAAAGACCTTGATATTGTTGCTGAAACTTTTGACGGCAAAACAGTCCAGATATTCAAAAACGGAAACTGGGCATTTTAAGATTAAATAATAAAAAAATAAACCGCTTAGAAAAACTAAGCGGTTTTTATTTTTAAATTTTATTCAGTTCTAAGAGCAACAACAGGGTCCTTCTTAGCCGCAGAGCGTGAAGGAATAATACCTGCAATAAGAGTAAGAATAACGCTTATAAGAATCAGTACAATTGCCGCGGGTACAGGAAGAACTGCTTTAAGATTTGCAATGCCTGTAAAGTGGTAGAGAATAATGTTAATCGGAATGCACAGCAAGTACGTAACGACTATACCAAGCAAACCTGAAGTAAATCCGACAATCATAGTTTCTGCATTGAACATACCCGAAACGTCTTTCTTTGAGGCGCCTATTGCACGCAAGATACCAATTTCTTTTGTTCTTTCCTGAACGGAAATAAGAGTGATAACACCTATCATAATTGAAGATACTATCAAGGAAATAGCAACGAATGCAATAAGAACGTAGGTAATAGCGTTTATAATAGTTGTTATAGACGACATCATTATACCGAGATAGTCAGTATATTTGATTTGTTTGAGTTCTTCAACGTTTTCGTTGTATTCATCAATAGCGTCAACGATGATATCTTTGTTTTCAAAAGATGAAGCGTAAAGGTTAATTTTTGACGGTGAGCTTAAGTCGAAATAACCCATCTTCTTCAGGTTCTCATCGTATGAAGACTTAGAGAATACCATTATTTCATCATAGTACAATGCGCACTGTTCTGTTGTGTACGCCTGCATAGCCATATCTAAAGCTGCAGCAAGCTGTTCTTTAGGCACATTAGCCATCTGAGAAACAACCTGTTCTGAGTATTGCTTTTTAATCTGTTCTGTCATCATCTGAGTGAAGATTTTTTGCATTTCTTCATCGCTCATAGAAGCAAGATATTCTGTGATTTCTTCTGTTGAAACACTTACCTGGCTACCAAAACCGTCCAGCATAGCCTTTTCAATGTCTTGTCTTGTCATATTGCCGAGAGTTGCATTAATCTGCTGATTAACGAACTCTTCTGTGGGGATAGAATTGATAGAAACGTAAGCGTCTGCTTTCTGGTTGGTATCAAGTTCTTTTATATGTTCGCGGAATGCGGTTTCTTTTTCTGCATCAGTCATATTTCCTGTTGATGAGTCGAAGGGAAGACCGGTAATAATATCTGTATTGGGATTGTCAAGCTGGTCTTTTATAACGTCAGTGTTATGCGCTTTTTCAATAAGATGCTTTGTAAGACCGTTTGTATAGGCGATTGTGCCTGTAAGCATTGTCGTATCAGCATCTTCTTGTGGACGTAAAATACCTGTAACTTTAAGTGTCAA
>JAZRPI010000080.1:0-2536 GCA_045649165.1 Eubacteriales bacterium
TCCAAGACCAACGTCAAACAAAACCTGTAACTTATTTTTAATTCTCGGTATGCCGTTAAAAAACTCAAGTCCTTCTTCAACAGTCATATCAAGCACGTCAAATATATTCTTACCTTTATATTTAACTTCAAGCGTATCGCGGTTATATCTTTTTCCGTGACAGCCGTCACACGTTACGTATACGTCAGGCAAGAAGTGCATTTCAATCTTCTTGACACCGTCGCCTTCGCAGGCTTCACAACGTCCGCCCCTAACGTTAAACGAAAATCTGCCCGGACCATATCCCCTTTGCTTTGCATCGGGTGTCTTTGCAAACAAATCTCTGATATCGCCGAAAAGTCCCGTATAAGTCGCGGGGTTTGACCTAGGTGTTCTGCCAATAGGACTCTGGTCAATAGCTATAACCTTGTCAAGATGTTCAAGTCCTTCAATGCTCTTATATTTACCGGGGTATGTGTATGCTCTGTTTAATTCTTTTGCAAGTACCTGATAGAGTATGCCGTTTACAAGTGAAGATTTACCCGAACCAGACACACCTGTAACACAGTTAAGCACTCCCAAGGGGAATTTTACGTCAATATTCTTAAGGTTATGTTCAGCAGCTCCCTTAACCGTAATAAAATTACCGTTACCCTTTCTGCGAGTTTTGGGTACAGCAATTTTCTTTCTGCCCGAAAGGTAGTCGCCTGTAATCGAATTTTTATTCTCCATTATTTCGGCAGGGGTACCCTGAGCAACGATTGTTCCGCCGTGTATACCGGCACCGGGGCCAATATCAACGATATAGTCCGACTCCATCATGGTTTCTTCGTCGTGTTCAACTACGATAAGGCTGTTACCTGTATCGCGGAAGCGTTTAAGAGTATCAATAAGCTTACTGTTATCTCTCTGATGAAGACCAATGCTCGGCTCGTCAAGAACGTACATAACTCCCATAAGCGATGAGCCAATTTGTGTTGCAAGTCTGATTCGCTGTGCTTCCCCGCCCGAAAGTGTTCCCGCTTTACGAGTAAGGGTAAGATATTCAAGTCCTACGTTTTCAAGGAAGCCGAGTCTTGATTTAAGTTCTTTTATAATCTCTCTTGCAATATTGTATTCCATTTCGGTAAACTTAAGTCCGTTTACAAACTTCAAAGCTTCCGAAATTGACATTGAACAAAATTCGTGTATGTTCTTTCCGCCCACGGTTACAGCCAATGCTTCTGATCTGAGCCTTTTGCCCTGACACTTGGGGCAGACCGCGTTTTCGATAAACTGCTCGTAATGCTCAGTCTGCATAGCATCGTATCTTTGCTGAACAATTTTGAGAAGTCCGTCAAATTTTACTATCTGATGCTTGACTACTCCGCCGTATGCTCTCACTATGTCGTACATATCAGCCGAGCCGTTGGCAAGAACGGAATAAGCTTCTTTTGAAAAGTCCTTGATGGGAGTATCAAGCGTAAACCCATATTTTTCGCCCACAGCTTCAAACAAGGGCCCCATCCAACTGTCTTCGCCAAGTGTTTTAAATCCGTTACAAATAATCGCTCCCTGAGCCAGAGATAAATTCTTATCAGGGATAAGCTTGTCCATAGACATACTTCTCATTTCCCCAAGTCCTGCGCACACGTCACAAGCACCGGCGGGGTTGTTGAACGAGAACATAGGGGGAGACATCTCTCCCATACTTATATTATGCTCGTCACAGGCATAGTTGGTTGAATATGAAATATCTTCATCTTCATTTCCGTCTCTGCCTATAACGGTAACGATAACGTTACCTTCAGCCAGGTTAAGCGCGTTTTCAACCGAGTCGGTAAGTCTTGTTCTTATATCTTCGCGCATAGCAAGACGGTCAATAACTATATCAATAGTATGCTTTATATTCTTGTCAAGTTTGATTTCTTCGTCAAGGTCATAAACTGCACCGTCTATTCTTACTCTGACGTAACCGCCCTTCTTTGCAGACTCAAGCGTCTTTTCGTGCATACCTTTTTTTGCTCTGACAACAGGCGCCATAACCATAAATCTTGTACCCAAGGGGAGTTCAAGTATGTTGTCAATAATCTGGTCAACAGTCTGCTGACGTATTTCTTTTCCACAGATTGGACAGTGCGGAACGCCTACTCTTGCATACAAAAGTCTGAGATAGTCGTATATTTCAGTAACAGTACCCACAGTAGAACGCGGATTTTTTGAAGTAGTTTTCTGGTCTATTGAAATAGACGGAGAAAGACCTTCAATAGAATCTATATCGGGCTTGTCAAGCTGACCTAAAAACATACGCGCGTAAGACGAAAGCGACTCAACAAAGCGTCTGTGTCCTTCCGCGTATATGGTATCAAAGGCAAGCGATGACTTACCCGAACCCGAAAGGCCTGTAAATACGACAAACTTGTCACGGGGTATAGTTAAATCTATATTTTTCAGATTGTTTACTCTGACGCCTTTTACCGTCAGTTTTCTTTCTTCAGCCATTTTTCTTCTCTTTCTGCAAATTCAAAATAGTATCGCGTAAATATGCCGCCCTTTCAAAGTCAAGACGTTTTGCACA
>JAZRPI010000081.1:0-4290 GCA_045649165.1 Eubacteriales bacterium
CCTGCAATTATGCGTAAAAGGGTTGTTTTTCCGATTCCCGATTCGCCCCATATTGCATATATTCCATTTTCGCTTATCTCGGCAGAAAAATCGTCAAAAATCAGCTTTCTATCGTACCTTTTTGAAAGATTGGATATAATCATATTTTGCTTCCTTTCTTTCTTTTTTCGGTAATTTTTGTTACGGTTAACAAGAGTAACTTTTCAAGTACCATACTGATAATAATTACAGTAAGAGTCCAGGCAAACACGTCGGCTGTTTCAAGGTAGGTTTTTGCTGAATTCAGCTCCTTGCCAATGGAGTTTTTAGTAAATGCTATGACTTCTGCCGCAACCCCCGCTTTCCAGGCAAGACCAAGCGAAGTTTTGAAGGCTGCAAGAAAATATGGCATAATATTAGGTATATATAATTTTGTCACTTTTTGCAGGGGAGTGAAATTATATACTTTTGTCATTTCAATCAGTTCTTTGGGCGTGTTTTTAAACCCTTCCGATACGTTTGCGTGTACTATGGGAAGTACCATAAGAAATGATATAAAAGACGGTATTGACTCTTTGTTCAGCCAGAATAATGCAAGGATTATAAAGGACGCGACAGGCGTTGCTTTTATAACCGAGAGTAAGGGAGACAAAAGGGTGTCAACAAAGCGTATTTTTCCTGTTATAATGCCGAGAATTACTCCCACAATTACAGCAGTAATAAACCCTGTAAGTATACGGAAGATTGAGCTTATTATGATAATATAAAACTCTTTTTGCTGGCATAGAGCGAAAAGTCTTTTTATCGTATCAAAGGGTGTTGATATAAGTACTTCTTTGTTGACAGCTATGGCTATAATATGCCATACAATCACCCAAAAGAACACTACAAAAAATACTTTTAAAAACTTATTTATAGATTTTTTCATCGGGAAGTTTTCCGCCTACTGAAGATGGATTTGCTTCAAAGAGAACTGTGAGCATATTCTTTACATCTGCCTTCATTTCTTCTCCAGTAACAAGACAAATATTACAGTTTGGAATAGCTTTTTTTGCTATCGCAGCTTTAGGAATAATACCTGCTTTTTCAATCAATGCAGATGCTTCTTCTATATTGTTGTTTACAAAATCAACCGAAGCTTTGTATTCTTCAAGAAAATCTTTAAGTGTTTCAGGATGCTTTGAAGCGAATTTATTGTTTACTATGATACAGCCTTGTACAAGTTTTGAGTCGGAAACTTTGTCCCATTCTTTTGTAAGGTCAAGCGCTATTCTGACGTTTGTGCCCATTGTTGCGGCAGTTACCTGCGGTTCGGGTAGCATACCGATTGCAACTTTGTTTTCTTTGAGTTTTGTTGCGAGCTCTGCATGGTCTGCAAGAAATTCAATAGTTACGTCTTTGTCGGGGTCAATGTTGTTTTTTGTTAAGATATAACGAAGTACGTATTCAGGGTTAGCTCCCTGTCCTGTTGCGTAGATTGTTTTGCCGTTTAAGTCGGAAACAGAGTTGATTGTGTTTCCGTTTTCTAATATATAGAGTACACCGAGTGTGTTTACGCCAACAACCGACAGTTCTCCTTCGGTTTTGTTATAGAGAACTGACGCAAGGTTAACAGGAACACAAGCGATGTCGTAATTACCTTTAATTACTTCGGGGCTGACCTGGTCAGGCGCGGAAGAAACAGTAAATTCATAATTATATTTAGTTTTGTTCTGTGAATCGTCTTCAATAAGTTTTGACATACCCATACCGGTAGGACCTGCAAGAGTGATAACCCTTATTGAATCGGGTGGAATTTCTGTCGGTTCTTCATTTGGGAGTTGTTGTTCGGTTTGTTTTTCGGTATCGTTTGTTTCGTTGTTTTGCTGTTGTTTTGAGCAAGAAGAGAGAGTTAACGCTGATATAGCGAACAATAAAATTAATAAGAGTGATAAAAGTTTTGTGATGTTTTTCATTTTTGTTCTCCGTATATTTTTTTGAATTCGTCGTATGACGTAATTTTTACTGTGTCGTTTTCTTTTTTTATAAAACCTTTTTCTTCCAAAGAATCAAAGGCTCTATAAAGTGATGCTCGTCCAATATCAAGATTTTGTGCTAGTTTTGACATTTTTATATCGAGTTTTACATGATTGTTTTCTTTATCGTATGGCAGAGAGAGTATATATCCCACTACCTTTTTTTCAGCGCTTTCTGATGTGAAAAATTCAATTTTTTTGTTCAGGAAACGTATTTTGTCGGTCAGAAATTCAATGTAGTTTTTTGCAAACTTAACGTCAAGTCCGAGCATTTGTTCAACCGTAGACTGAGTTATGACAGCAAAGGCGCAATCTTCTTTTGCTACAACCGACGTTGAAACACACCTTTCGCCGAAAAGCGATGCCATGCCGAACACCATTCCTTTTGTAAGAGTGTTCAGTATTACAGGCTTGTTTTTGGACTGCCCGTAGACTGATGCGCTGCCGCTGAGAATTATATAAAGGGAAGGAGTTTTATTGTTTTGGTCAAATATAATATCTCCTTTTTTATAGTTCTGCACAGTACAGTTTTTTAGTGCAAAATTAACCGTTTTGGCACTTGATTTTGCAAAAAGTCTTGTGTTTGAAAATATTTCAGCTATGTCTTTTTGGTTCATTTCTTACTCCGATTATTGTATCAAACATGTCTCAAATGATACACTTTTATGTTCAACTACATTATAATACGGAAGAAATTTAAAGTCAAGATTTTAATAAAAATTATTATTTTTTTGTGTAAACTGTTGTAAAATGACGGATTGTGATTTATAATAAATAAGTTAGAGAAAACCACAGACAGATTAATTAAGGTAGGGATATTGATGAAAAGAGAAGACCTTCGTAATATTGCGATAATCGCCCACGTTGACCACGGTAAGACGACTCTGGTTGACGAAATGCTCAAACAGGGCGGCGTTTACAGAGAAAATCAGGCAACAGAAGAAAGAGTAATGGATAACAATGCTATCGAAAAAGAACGTGGCATTACGATTCTTGCTAAGAATACGTCCATTTACTATAAAGACGTAAAAATTAACGTAATAGACACCCCCGGACACGCTGACTTCGGTGGCGAAGTTGAACGTATACTCAAAATGGTAAACGGTGTTCTTTTGCTCGTTGACGCGGCAGAAGGCCCTATGCCCCAGACAAGATTTGTTTTGCAGAAAGCTCTTGAACTTAACCACAGAGTAATCGTTGTTGTAAACAAGATTGACAAGCCCGATGCAAGACTTGATGAAGTTGTTGATGAAGTTCTTGAACTTCTTATTGACCTTAACGCAACAGACGAACAGCTTGACAGCCCGATGATTTTCTGTTCGGGTAAAGCCGGAACTGCATCATTGTCTCCGTTCCAGCAGGGAACAGACCTTGTACCCTTGTTTGAAACAATACTTGAATATATGCCTGCTCCCGAAGGTGACCCTGACGGTGATTTGCAGGTGCTCGTTTCTTCAATTGACTATAACGAATACGTTGGTAGAATCGGTATAGGCAGAGTTGAAAGGGGTACAATTAAGCAGAATCAGGAAGCTATGATTTGTAACTATCATACAGAAGCACAACCCAAGAGAACAAAGATTGTGTCTATGTATCAGTTTGACGGTCTTGGCAGAATGCCTGTTACAGAAGCAAAGTGCGGCGATATTATCTGTTTCGCAGGTGCCGAAAATATTACTATCGGCGATACTATTACATCTATTGAGAATCCTGAACCGTTACCTTTTGTAAAAATAAGTGAACCTACTCTTGAAATGACGTTCTCGGTTAACGACAGTCCTATGGCAGGCAGAGAAGGTAAATTTGTTACAACACGTCAGCTCCGTGACAGACTTTACAGAGAACTTCTGCGAGACGTATCTCTTCGTGTTGAAGACGGAGAAACAACAGATAGCTTCAAGGTAAGCGGCCGTGGTGAAATGCACCTTTCAATTCTTATTGAAAATATGAGAAGAGAAGGCTATGAGCTTTGCGCAAGTACACCCAGAGTTCTTATGAAAGAAATTGACGGTGTAGTTTGCGAACCTATGGAAAGAGTATCTATTGACGTTCCCGAAACTTGTATGGGCTCTGTTATGGAAAAGCTCGGTGCAAGAAAGGGCGAACTTATTGAAATGCAGCCTTCCGGTAACAGAATGAAGATTGAATACGTTATCCCCGCACGTTGTCTTTTTGGTTACAGAAGCGAATTTTTGACAGATACAAGGGGAGAAGGTATCATCAACAGCTTGTTTGACGGATACCAGCCTTTCAAGGGAGAAATTACTCTCCGTTATACAGGTTCTCTTGTTGCTCA
>JAZRPI010000082.1:0-9122 GCA_045649165.1 Eubacteriales bacterium
AGAAAGAGAAAAAGAATATGCAGAAATGATAAACAAAGCTGCGCTTCAGAGAGAAGAACAGCAGAAAATAATAGAGAAAAAGACTGAAGCTGACGAAGCAAGAAAGAATCTCGAAAGAGTAACTGCACTTGGCGAAAAAGAAAATATCTTAGAAAAGTATGAAAATGGTGTAATTCACGTTGGAGATACAGATTTTGATGTTTCTGAGCCAGATTACATATTCGGCGAAACCTTTGATTTAGAACCCGTTCCCATGAGAAGTCTGGACAAGCCTATGCGTAATGTTGTTATTATGGGCGAAGTTTTCCAGACCGAAGTAAAAGAAACAAGAAACGGCGATAAGGTTATTTTTGAATTTGCGGTAACTGACAATGATTCTTCAATATTCTGCAAAATGGTTCTTGAAACCGACGAATCACAGGTTACTCGTGAAGTGAAATCGGGCGACGTACTTGCAATAAAGGGCAACGTGCGTTTTGACAAATTTGCAAACGAGTTTGTAATGAACGTTCTTGATATTGCAAAAATCAAGAAGATAGGCAGAATAGACAAGTCCGAAGAAAAAAGAGTAGAACTGCATTTGCATACTTGTATGTCTTCTATGGACGCTATTATCCCCCCCGAAGATGCTATTAAACTTGCTCAGAAGTGGGGGCATAAGGCAATTGCTATTACTGACCACGGTAACGTGCAGGCGTTCCCAAGAGCAATGTATGCGTCTGAAAAGACGGGTATGAAGGTTATCTATGGTATAGAAGCATACTTTGTTGACGATACTGCCCGCGTTGTATACGGCGATAAAAACGCAAACTTTACTGACGATGAATTCTGTATTTTTGATATAGAAACGACAGGTCTTTCAGCACAAACTTGTAAGATTACTGAAATAGGCGCTGTTATATTCAAAAATGGCGAAGTAACTGATATATTCAGCACATACGTTGACCCTGAATGTCCTATTCCACAGAACATAGTTGAACTTACGGGTATTACTGACGATATGGTAAAGGGTGCTCCCAAAGCCGATGAAGCTATCAAAAACTTCCTTGAATTTGTAGGAGACAGAATACTTATTGCTCACAATGCGTCGTTTGATATAGGATTTATCAAGAAGAACTGCGAAGACTACAAGATTCCTTTCAAGCCGACTTATATTGACACAGTCGCACTTTCACGCTTCTTGAATCCCGATTTGAAAAAGCATAAGCTGAATATAATTGCTGATTATTACAATCTCGGTACATTTGACCACCATAGAGCATATAATGACGCTGAAATGCTTTCGAAAATTTTCGGCGTAATGATTCAGAAACTCAAAAAAGAAGGGGCAAGAGATACTTCTGAAATGGCAAGAATTATGGGCGAAAAGTCTGACCCGTTGAAACTCAGACCATACCACATGATACTTCTTGCCAAAAATAATACAGGTCTTAAGAACCTTTATAAGATTGTTTCTAAGGGATTCATTGACTATTTCTACCGTAACCCCAGATTGCCCAAGACTGTTTTAAATGAACTGCGTGAAGGTCTTATCGTAGGCTCTGCTTGTGAAGCGGGAGAGCTTTTCTCTGCGATTATTGCTGGCAAACCTATGAATGAGCTTATCCGTATTGCAAAATATTATGACTATCTTGAAATTCAACCTTTGTCAAATAACCGCTTTATGATAGAAAAAGGATTGGCAAAGGATGAAGAAGATTTAAGAAACTTCAACCGTAAGGTAATTGAAGTTGCAAGGGCGGCAAAACTACCCGTATGTGCAACTTGCGACGCGCACTTTATTGAAAAGCGCGATGAAATTCACAGAAAAATGCTTCAGTTTGACCGCGGCTTTGCTGACGAAGGAGATTCCGAACTTTATTTCAGAACGACTGATGAAATGCTTGAAGAATTCTCATATCTTGGCGAAGACTTAGCTCGTGAAGTTGTTATAACAAACCCGAATTTAATTAACGACCAGATTGAAAACATAAGACCTATTCCGACAGGATTCTATCCGCCGAGTATTCCCGGATGTGAAGAAGAATTACAGGAAATGTGTTGGAAGAGAGCGAAGGAATGGTATGGCGACCCTGTGCCTGAACTTGTAAAAAACAGGCTCGAAAGGGAACTTAACCCCATTATCGGTAACGGCTTTGCTATTATGTACATAATCGCTCAGAAACTTATTGCAAACAGTGAAGCTCAGGGATATCTAGTAGGCTCACGTGGTTCAGTTGGCTCATCATTTGCCGCGACAATGTGCGGTGTAACAGAAGTTAACCCACTTCCGCCACATTACAGATGTCCTAATTGTAAGTATAGCTATTTCTTTACCGACGGTTCGGTTGGTTCAGGTTTTGACTTAGAAGATAAAGTATGTCCTGAATGCGGAACGAATATGATTCACGACGGACACGATATTCCTTTTGAAACCTTCTTGGGATTTAAGGGAGAAAAAACACCTGATATTGACCTTAACTTCTCGGGCGACGTTCAGGGTGACGGTCATAAATATACAGAAGTTCTGTTCGGCGAAGAAAACGTCTTCCGTGCAGGAACTTTGGGTACTCTTGCCGATAAAAAGGCGTTTATGCTTGTAAACAAATATCTCGAAAGCAAAGGTGTTTCTGTAAACAGGGCAGAGCTGCAAAGGCTTATAAATAAATGCCTTGGCGTAAAGCTAACAACAGGTCAGCATCCGGGTGGTATTATTGTTATTCCGCATGAATACGATATATACGACTTCTCGCCCGTTCAGCATCCTGCAGACGATAGAAACAGCTCGATTATTACAACTCACTTTGAATTCAGCCACTTGCACGATACTATTTTGAAGCTTGATATTCTCGGACACGATGTACCTACGAAATATAAGATGCTTGAAAACTATTCGGGAATAAGCGTACTTGACGTTCCTATGAACGACCAGAAAGTAATGTCGCTCTTTACGTCCCCAAAAGCTCTTGGAGTAACCGAAGAAGATATCGGAAGCCCGACGGGTACTTTTGGTCTTCCCGAATTTGGAACAGCATTTACAAGACAGATGCTTATAGATACACAGCCAAAATATTTCTCAGACCTTTTGCAGATTTCAGGTCTTTCACATGGTACTGGAGTGTGGCTTGGAAACGCTAAGGATTTGATTAAGGAAGGTACGTGTACAATTTCAGAATGTATCGGAACAAGAGACAACATAATGGTCTACTTGCAGTATAAGGGACTTGATAACGGCGATGCGTTTAATATTATGGAAAACGTAAGAAAGAAGAACAAGACCCTGACACCCGATATGGAAGCGAAAATGAGAGACCACAACGTTCCTGAGTGGTACATTGATTCTTGTAAAAAGATTGAGTATATGTTCCCGAAAGCTCACGCGGCAGCGTACGTTATGTCGGCTATAAGACTTGGTTGGTATAAGGTTTATCAGCCTGTTGCGTTCTATGCCGCATATTTTACCGCAGCTCCTGACGGCGTTGACGGTGAAACTGTAATGGGCGGACGTGCTAAGGTACAGAAGCTTATGGAATTGATAAAAGAAAAGGGTAAAGACGTTTCGGCGACAGAAAAGGAAGCTTTTACTGCTATGCAGATAGTAAATGAAGCTATGGCTAGGGGAATTAAGTTCTTACCCGTAAATCTTTATAAATCAGATGCAAAGGCATTCTTGCCGGAAGATGGCAAAATCAGAATACCTTTCGCTTGTCTTGCAGGTCTTGGAGAAAGCGTTGCGCTTAATATAGTAAAAGCAAGGGATGAAAATCCGCTTTCAATTGAAGAACTTGCAGAAAAGGCAAAACTGTCAAAGAAGATTGTTGAGCTTCTTCGCGATAACGGAGTGCTTGAAGGACTTCCCGAACAGAATCAAATATCGTTTTTCTAAAAATAAAAATAGGTGATAATATGGCATTTTCAGCAAAAACACTCAAAACACAATTAGCTATATTAAAGCCCCTTTTGAACAGCTGTTCTTTAAAGACCATAAGAAAAGGCCAAAACAAAATTGGCGAGCTTATGGAGTCAAAATACAGAGAAAAGATTCTTATGAAAGAGCATAGTTTTGACAACTTTAAAGGCGCGTTCATAATCCCGAAGGATGAGCGACGTCATGGTGTAATACTTTATTTACACGGTGGCGGATATACTTGCGGGGATTTGGAATATGCAAAGGGCTTTAGCGCAACTCTTGCCGTTGAAACGGGCGCAAGAGTCTTTTGTGTTGCTTATAGATTAGCGCCTGAATATCCTTTTCCTGCGGCTTTAGACGATTGTTTTGAAAGCTATAAATACTTACTTATGAAGGGGTATTCGCCCAAAGATATAACGCTTTGCGGAGAGAGTGCTGGCGGTGGTCTTTGTTATGCGCTCTGTCTAAGACTTAAGAATGAAAATATGGAGATGCCTTGCTCCATAATTTCAATTTCTCCTTGGATTGACCTTACTATGTCTGGTAAAACTATGGTAACAAACAAAGACAAAGACCCGACCATGACAAAAGAAATGCTTGATTTCTTTGCAAACTCGTATACTGATGACAAGCGTAATCCGTTGGTTTCGCCAATATTCGGCGACCTTGTAGGATTACCGCCGTCACTTATATTTGTAGGGCAGGACGAAGTATTGCTTGATGATGCAAGAATACTTCATACCAAGCTGAAATCAAAGAGATGTAAGTCAAAGCTTGTAGTCAAAAATGACAGGTGGCACGGATATCTTTTGTTTGCTCTAAAAGAAGATGCAAAAGATTTTGAACTCATTGGAAAATTTTTGAATAAATATATGGGCAATGAGCATAAATTACGCTGGCTAAGGCTTGATAATGCTGCGAAGATTTATCCTGCGGCAAGAAGACAGAATTGGAGTAATATATTCCGTTTGTCTGCGACTTTGAAAGAAGACGTAGACAAAGAAGTTTTGAAAAGTGCTCTTGACGTAACTCTGCGCCGTTTTCCGTCTATATCGGTAAAACTTCAAAAGGGTGTATTCTGGTATTATCTTGAACAGCTTTCAGAACCGCCTGAAATCAGCGAAGAAAGTAGTTATCCGCTTACAAAAATGTCAAAAGAAGAGACAGGGAAGTGCGCTTTTCGAGTTATTGTATATAAGAAGAGAATTGCTGTTGAAATTTTCCATTCTCTTACCGACGGAACGGGAGCTTTGATATTTTTAAAAAGCCTTGTTGCAGAATATTTACAGCAAAAATATAACGTGCATATTCCTGCAGAAAACGGTATTCTCGGAAGACTTGAATATCCGTCTGAAGAAGAGCTTGAAGATAGTTTTCAGAAGTATTCGGGTAAGCTTAGCGCAAGTCGTAAGGAAAATACAGCTTGGCACATGTATGGAACTCCTGAGAAAAATGGGTTTTTGCATTTGACTTGCTTTGAAATACCTACACAGCAGATACTTCAAAAGGCGCACGAATATAATGTTAGTCTGACGACGTTTCTTTGCGCTGTTATTATGACGGCTTTGCAAAGATTGCAGAAAGAAAAAGTGCCTAATAAGAATAAGAGAAAACCTATTAAGGTCCTTATTCCTGTTAATTTGCGTAACCTTTTTCCGAGTAAGACCTTGCGTAATTTTGCATTGTATACAACTCCTGAAATATTGCCAAAACTAGGCGAATATTCTTTTGAAGAAATATGCAAGATTATAGTTCATTGTATGGGCACTGAGATTACTCAAAAACAGATGAGTATGAAGATTGCGACAAACGTAAACAGCGAAAGAATTATGGCGGTCAGAATAATGCCGCTCTTTATAAAAAATATTGTAATGAAAGCTGTTTTTGATACGGTTGGCGAATGTAAGTCGTGTCTTACCCTTTCAAATTTGGGTAACGTAAAAGTACCCGAAATTATGCAAGAATATGTAGACAGATTTGACTTTATTCTCGGTGTACAGGCAACTGCCCCCTACAACTGTGGAGTACTTTCATATAAAGACAGAATGTACGTTAACTTTATACGTGATATAAAAGAGCCTGAGCTTGAATTCTATTTCCATAAGGTGTTACAGGAAATGGGTATAGAAACGACAGTTCAGAGTAATAAAGGAGGGATATAATGTATTGTGTTAATTGTGGAGTAAAACTTGCCGACAGCGAGAAGGTATGTCCTTTGTGTCAGACAACAGTTTTTCATCCCGATATTGAAAGAAATAACGGCGAATCATTGTATCCGCCCAAAGTTTATCCGAAATCAAAAAAATCAACGTATCTTTTGCAAATATTTATAAGTTTTGCAGTATTGCTTGCGGCATCAATTGTATTCTTATGCGATATGAAAATATCAAGCACAGTTACGTGGTCAGGATACGTAATTGGCGGGCTTATTTTGGGTTATGTGTTAATAATATTACCAAGTTGGTTTACTAATCCTAATCCAATAATATTTGTGCCTGTTGATTTTGTCGCGATTGGACTGTATTTGCTTTATATAGATTTGCACATAAAAGGCGGCTGGTTCTTAAGTTTTGCATTTCCCATTGTTGGCGGGGGAGCAATCCTTGTTACAACACTTGTTACGCTTTTAAAATATATAGGCAAAGGTAAATTGTTTATATTTGGCGGATTCTTTATAGTGCTTGGTGCATTTATGATGATTGTTGAGTTGTTTGCAATAATTACATTCAAGGTGGGCAAATTCTTAGGCTGGTCAATATATCCTTTGGTATCTTTAGGTTTGATAGGCTTGTTCTTAATATTCTTAGCGATATACAGACCTGCAAGGGAAGTAATGGAAAGAAAATTCTTTATATAAGAAAAATAAAAAAGACCGATAGTTTTTACTATCGGTCTTTTGCTTTGTGTAACTCTATTAGTGAGCCATTTCGTAAGCCATTTCATAGAGCTTACGCATATCTTCGTTTCTCTTAGCGCAGTATGCTTTCATTTCTTCAACCTGTTCTGCTGTGAAGCTGTCAAGGTCGCCTTCTTTGAGAGTGCCCTTATACATACGGTCGAGCTTCAATGCATAGCTGATTTCAGTATTGATAAGTTTGCCGTCGCGCATACCAACAACAACGTCAGATTTGCCTTCAAGGAGAAGACGTACAGCTTCGCTACCCATCTGTGTTGCAATAGTTCTGTCGCGCATTGTGGGGTCACCACCACGGAGAACGTGAGCAAGTCTTACGAACTTAGTTTCAATACCTGTTTTTTCTTCAAATCTCTTTGCAAATTTTTCTGAATAAAGCTTGTCGCCAACAACTGCGGGAACACCTTCAGCAATACAAACGATAAAGTTTCTCTTGTTGTTCTTTTTAGCTTCAAGAACCTGAGCTATTACTTTGTCTTCATCAAATTCAACTTCATTGATTACGATAGCGGAAGCGCCTGTTGCAATACCTGCTTCAAGGGCAACCCAACCTGCGTTTCTACCCATAATTTCAACAACGTTACAACGAGCGTGTGATTCGCAAGTGTCACGAAGACGGTCTATCATTTCAACAGCTGTGTTAACTGCTGTATCAAAACCGATTGAATATTCAGTAGATGTAATATCGTTGTCTATTGTGCCGGGAATTCCAATTGTGGGAATACCTCTGACAGAAAGGTCAGTAGCTCCTCTGAACGTACCGTCACCACCGATAGCGATGATACCATCGATTTCATTTTCGCGGCATGTCTGAATAGCTTTCTGCATACCTTCTTCTTCTTTGAATTCAATACAGCGGTTTGAGTAGAGTGCTGTGCCGCCTCTTGAAATAATGTTTGATACATCTCTTGCGGTAAATCTCTTAAGCTGGGGGTGTACAAGACCTTTGTAGCCTTCGTAAATACCCATAACTTCAACGCCCTTATCGAGAGCAGCTCTTGTAACTGCACGCAAAGCTGCGTTCATACCGGGAGCGTCGCCGCCTGATGTAAGAACACCGATTCTTCTGAATTGTTTTGTCATGATAAATTCCCCTTTATTTAACAGTCAATTGTTTTTTTATACTCAATTAAATATTCTAATACAAAAATATTCAAAAATCAATATGTTTTGTGTCATTTTTATAACTTTTTATCATTAAATCGTATAAAATCAGTTTTTACCGAGAAACAAAGGCATTATTTGTTCGCCGTGCAGTGCTTTTTCTAATGTTTGGGGAAGCATTTCGAACTTAGCAATCAACGATGACGGTTTGTTTACAGGGTCGTCTTGTACGAGTGGAACAAAGTATATATTCTTTCTGTTTAATAGCTTCCCAATATTTACAAGATTTGCCGACAAAGCGTCGTTTGTGGCAAGGGCGATACAAAGTGGCTTGTTGTTTCTTAAGTGAGCCTTTGCCGCCATTGTAACGGAGCTGTCGGTAATGCCGTTTGCAAGCTTTGCAAGGGTGTTTCCTGTGCATGGAGCTATAATCATAGCTTCAGGTTTGTATTTCGGTCCTATGGGCTCAGCGTCGTGTATAGTGTGTATTACTTTTTTGTTACACAATTCTTCAAACCTTGTTATGTGATGAACAGCTTTACCGAATCTTGTATCGGTTGAATATACTTTCTCGCTCATAACAGGGAGAAATTCATAACCGCCTACGGTAAGTGCTTCAAGAAGGTCAAAAGAGTTTTGAAGTGTGCAAAAAGAACCACACATAGCGTAGCATATCATAAATGTTCCCCCTTTATATACGAAATAACCGTATCGGCTATAATTTTACCCGCTGTTTTGGGAGCGTATTTGCCGGGGAGTGACAGAGCAAATATGACTTTTTTGTTTGTAAGTTTTGCATAGTCAAAATCTACGCCGCCGGGGTATGATGCTAAATCTATGATAAGACTGTCTATTGACACACAGTCGATAATATCACTTGTGACAACAAGGCTTGGAATAGTGTTGAAAATAACGTCTTTGTCAGAAATAAAGTCTTTTGCTTTTGAAATGTGTATAGGGTTATATCCATATATTTCAGCCCACGTCAATGCATCCGCACTTCTTGCAAAAACCGTTACTTCAGCGCCTAAATTCTTCAAAATTTTTGAAAGTATTTTTGCTATTCTTCCAAAGCCGAAAACGGCGCATTTGCTGCCGTATACCGTTGTCTTAAGCTCTTGCATCGCCAAAGATACGGCACCTTCGGCAGTAGGCAAAGCGTTAAAGGTTGTCAGTCTTTCCGAATTATAAAAATCAAAAAGTTTTATTTCCTTT
>JAZRPI010000083.1:0-2408 GCA_045649165.1 Eubacteriales bacterium
CCGTTAGCGTATTTGAATTTGCCCTGACCTGAAAACTCGTTGTTTTCAAAGTTACCTTCATAAATATCGCCGTTGGCGTATTTATATGTACCCTTTCCGCTTCTCTGGAGTTTGGAAAGGCCGCCTGTATAAACGTCGCCGTTTGAATATTTTACGCTGCCTGATTTGCCGTCAACGTAACCTTTTTCTCCGTCGGAATAGTAGAGAGTACCCTTTTTCAGCATACCCATAGTGTCAACCGTGCCGAAGTATTTGATAGTACCGTGGTCATTTGTCGTTCTTATGTATCTGTATCCGAGAATAAAGGCTGTCGTGCAGATAATTCCGATGATTATAAAAGAAGCGATTGCCATTACAATCAGGAGTCTTGCTGTTTTGTTAACCTTTTTTGGTCTTCTTCTCATAGGAGCCTGCTTTTGCGGTGCTCTTTTTCTTTGGGGTGTTCTGTTCATAGCTGTATCTCCATAATTATTTTAAGAAAAAATGTTTTTATATTCGTCTAAAAGCCAAGGAATTAAAGTCAGTAACACAAATGCAATAAGCAAAAATACGATTAGCGCAAGTATAAGACCGAATATTCCGTTGCCTTTCTTGCGGAATCTGATTTCTTCGCGTATACGTCTTTCTTCGGGAATATAGTATCTGTTTTCTTCTTCTGTTTTGAGAACTATTTTCCTGAACGTTGAATTGTCGCGTAAAACGAATTTTACGAATATATTTTTTGGATTTATTCCGAGTTCTTCCAAAGTCAGCGCTTCTTCGGGAGAAAAAGCCTTTTTCTCTAAAATTTTTCTCACGATTCCGCCTAAAAACATCTGGTGGTATATCATAGCTGCTGATGCTATGATAATTCCAACAACAAATGAAAGCAAAATCATATTCAAATCAAGGCCTTTGTATTCATACAGGAAAGAAAAGTCAAATAATTTCATAATATTCCTACCTAAAAAAATCAGTCTTCAAAGAAAGTTTTGCCGCAAAGCTGTTTTATTATGTATTCAAGGTCGTTTTCGTCGCTGTATTCAATTTCGATACGTTTTTTCTTGCCCTTTGAGTGAATTTTGAACTGTCTGCCAATCTGTGAAGTCACTCTTTTTTCAAGGTCAGAAATATAGTCAACGCTGATTTCTGTCGGTTCGGTTCCCGTTTCTTCGGTCATTTCGCCCTTTTTGTTGAGAGAACGTACAAGTTCTTCAGTAGCTCTTACTGAAAGTCCCTTTGAGATAACCTGTTTTGCAACTTCTGCCAGATATTCTTTGTGTTTGAGACCGAGCAGAGTTCTTGCATGACCTGCTGAGAGTTCGTTTTTCTTAACGAGCTCAATAATTTCTTCGGGTAAATCAAGAAGACGCATAGCGTTGGCTACAAATTCCCTTGATTTGCCAATTCTTCCAGAAACTTCCTTTTGTGTAAGATTATATTCATCAATGAGCGCTTTGTATGCCAAAGCTTCTTCAATGATGTTCAGGTTTTCACGCTGTAAGTTTTCAATAAGTGAAAGCTCAGCAGCTTCCTTATCGTCTGCATCAATTATAACAACGGGTACTTCGGTAAGTCCTGCCATTTTTGAAGCTCTCCAACGTCTTTCGCCTGCAACTATGCGATAATAACCGTTTTTGCCTTCGCGCACGATAATTGGCTGAAGAAGACCGTGTGTTGCAATAGATGAAGCGAGTTCTTCAAGCGGTTCGTGGTTAAAAATAGTACGCGGTTGCGTAGGTCCGGGTTCGATTTCGCTGAGTCTGAGAGTTTTTACACTTTCGTTTGAATCTTCTATTGAGTTGTCGGCAAAAACGGCGTCAAAGCCCCTGCCTGTTCCTTTAATCTTAGCCATATTGTTCACCTATATACGTTCAAGAATTTCTTTTGTTACGTCTGTGTATGCCAAAGCTCCTTTGGAGTGCTTGTCAAAATATCTGATAGGCATACCGTAACTTGGAGCTTCGCTGAGTCTTACGTTTCTTGTTATAACCGTTTTGAACAGCTTGTCAGCGTAATATTTCTTAAGCTCTGACATAACTTGGTTTGAAAGATTGAGTCTGCCGTTGTACATTGTAATCAAAATTCCGACAAGCTCTAACTTGGGATTATAAAGCTGTTTTACTTTTTTTATAGATACAGAAAGCTGAGCCAAACCTTCAAGCGCAAAATATTCGCACTGCATCGGAATAATAATTCCGTCTGCCGCAACAAGCGCGTTGACTGTCAAAAGTCCTAAAGTCGGGGGACAGTCTATAAATATATAGTCATATTCGTCTGTGACAGCAACAAGTGCATCTTTAAGTCTTCTGTGTCGCGCGTCCATATCAATAAGTTCTATTTCTGCGCCTGCAAGGTTTATGTTTGACGGCATAATGTCAAGATTGTCAAATTCTGTATGCTGAATTGCATCTCTGACAGAAGATGGC
>JAZRPI010000084.1:0-12836 GCA_045649165.1 Eubacteriales bacterium
GCGGCAAATTTAGGTTAAAATAATTATAAAAACAAAGGACAAGACGAAAACGTCTTGTCCTTATTTTTATTTATTCTTTTTTATCATTCTTATGTCGTGAAGCATTTTTATGCTATCTTTGACCATTCTTACCTTTGTGCCGCGGTTATCGTTGTTAAGAATTTTTACCGATAATTCTGCGATTTTATAACCCTTGTCCTGTGCTTTAAGCAGCGCTTCAAGGTCAAATGCAAAACTGTCAATTTTACATTCTTTGAAAATATCGTGTGCTACTTCTGTTTTGAAGCACTTAAAACCACACTGAGAATCGGAATGTTTAAACCCTGATATAACCGATATAAGTTTCAAGTATACTTTTGACATAAACTTTCGAGTGAAAGAATATCCATTATAGCTTTCATTATCAAGGTTTCTTGAGCCGATTACAATGTCGGCATTTTTTTCATTCATAAGGCTTACGGCTTTTTTTATAACGTCTGTTCCGTAAGCAAGGTCGCAGTCGGTATAAACAACAACGTTACCTTGGCTTTCGAGTATGCCTGTTCTTACAGCGTATCCCTTACCCTTGTTGTTAGTATAGCCTACTGCTTTTATTTTCTCGTTTGCTTCACTAAGTTTTTTTGCCAGAGAAAAAGTAGAATCCAAGCTTCCGTCGCTTACGAAAATTATTTCGTAGTCATCAAAACTGTCTGCGAGAAAATTGCTTAAAGTTTCCGCTGTTTTTTCTATTCTTTTTTCTTCGTTATATGCGGGAATAACAACGGATACTTTCATAGTACTGTGTTTTCTTGCCTTTCTTGATTTTTAATTATCTTTCAATAGTAACGAGTCTGCCCTGTACGGAGTATCTTCTTGTATAATAACCGTTTGTACAGGTGGAAAGTGTAATGATTCTTGAAGTGGGCTTAAATGCCGGCATTTCTCTTTCGTGGAGAGAATTGCTTTTCATTTCTCTGCACCATTTTACAAACGACATATCTGAAACAAAGTTCATCATAGAGTAGGTATACGTTGAATAAGTTTCGTATACTGAAAAAATTTCATATCTGTATATGCCGTCAACGGTGTAGATAGTAATATATCTGTTTTGTTCGAAAAACGACTTGTCAACAAATTTGTGCAACTGACTGAACATTTGGCTCAGATACGTGGAATTATGTCCGTAGAGAACAAAGTTCGCATTGTCGAGTATGTTGTCTTCACATCTGAAATCGGCGAAAATAGAGCCGTTTTCGTTATATTCTTTCGTTACTGTATGGTTGAGATAATAGCTATTGTCATTACCCCTTACAATCGCGTAGCTGATATCTGTTCCGTCAACCTGTATCCAGCCATAAATATCTGAATTAATTTTCTGATACTCAGTCAGTTTTTCTTTAAACTGAGCTAATAACGGGCTGTTTGTGTTTATAATCTGATAATCAAGGTCAGATACGTTTTTTCTTGAAGCGCCGTATTTGGGGAGAGTATTGTCCAGCACCATAGGCGAAAGATATGACATAAGGTCTGTTCTGTCGGAATCGCCGAAGAAGTCTGCATTAAGCTCGTTGTTAATTTTGTCTGAAGTATTGCCTTCGTACACGTTCAGAGCAATCATAACTATTGATACGATGAATACCGTTATGCAAACTCCAAGAACTGACGCCCAAATCCAGAATTCTTTGCCGCGTTTTTTCTTTTTTTGGGTTTCTTCTGTATTGTTGTCAGAAACTTCTTCGTTTTCAGAATCCAAACTATCCAAAGAAGAAAGAAATGTGTCAACGGCTATCGGTTCTTTTTCTGAATCATTATCTGCTATGTCAAGATTTTTTTCGTTGTTTTCCATACTTTCTCCTTTCGTGTAGTTGTATATATGGGTGGGCTGTTTTGCCCACCCACATTATTTTTGATTACTTAAGTTCAATAACTGATTCGTCCCAAACTTCAGGTTTTTCGTAACCGAGAAGATTTACAACAGTTGCCGCAACGTTGGAAAGACCGAAGTTGCCTTCCTTGATTGTATATGCATCTGTATTGTTGTTGTCGTAAATAATCATGGGAACAGGGTTAAGTGTGTGGCTTGTTTTTGATTTGAGTGAGCCGTCTTTGTTAGCCTTGGGAGCTCCTGTCTTCTTGTCTATTTCGTACATTTCGTCAGAGTTACCGTGGTCAGCTGTAATAATTGCAGTACCGCCTACTTTGTCAAGTGCTTCGAGAATACGTTTGATAGAAAGGTCGAGTGCTTCAAGGCTGATTTTTGTCGCGTGGAAGTTACCTGTGTGACCTACCATATCGCCGTTGGGGAAGTTAACTCTGAGAACTTTGTATTTATTGCTTTCAAGAGCTTCAATGAGTCTGTCTGTAATTTCTGCACACTTCATCCAGGGGCGCTGTTCAAAGGGAACAACGTCTGAAAGAATTTCAACGTAAGTTTCAAGTTCTTCATTGAACTTACCACTCTTGTTACCGTTCCAGAAATATGTAACGTGACCGTATTTCTGTGTTTCGGAAAGAGCAAACTGAGAGATACCTGTGTTTGAAAGGTATTCGCCCATTGTCTGTGTGATTTCGGGGGGATTAACCAAGAAACGTGAGGGAATATGAAGGTCGCCGTCATATTCAAGCATACCTGCGTACATTACGTCGGGTACTCTTACACGGTCAAATTTTGTAAATTCTTTTGCATCAAAAGCAGTTGAAATTTCAATAGAACGGTCGCCTCTGAAGTTAAAGAAGATAACGCTGTCTTTGTCTTCGATAGTACCAACGGGCTTGCCGTCTTCAGCAATAACAAAGGGGGGAAGGTCCTGGTCGATAACGCCTGTTTCTGCTCTGTATGTGTTAACAGCTTCAGCTGCAGATGCAAAGAATCTGCCCTGTCCGAGAACGTGAGTCTTCCAACCTTCTTCAACCATTGACCAGTTAGCTTCATATCTGTCCATAGTAATCTTCATTCTACCACCGCCGGATGCGATTTTTATGTCGAATGATGTATCTCTGAGAGAAGCAATAAATTCTTCAAAGGGTTCAATATATTCAAGAGCTGAAGTTTCGCCAACGTCTCTACCGTCAAGAAGAATATGTACTCTTACTTTTGAAACTCCGATTGTTTTAGCCTGTTCAATCATAGCCTTAAGATGATTGATATGTGAGTGAACGTTTCCGTCAGAGAAAAGTCCAAGGAAGTGAAGGGTAGAATTATTATCAAGAACGTTCTTGGTAAGAGTCTGCCATGTTTCACTTGCAAACATTTTTCCGCTTTCAATAGATTCAGAAACGAGCTTTGCACCCTGGCTGAATACCTGACCTGAACCGAGAGCATTGTGTCCTACTTCTGAGTTACCCATATCGTCGTCACTGGGCAGACCTACAGCTGACCCGTGAGCCTTGAGTACAAGAGTGGGATATTCTTTCATAAGTCTGTCAAGTGTAGGTGTGTATGCCTTTGCAAAAGCGTTACCGTCGTTGTTGGGAGCGATGCCGACACCGTCCATAACTATTGTAAGTATAGGGCCTTTTACACCATCAAATTTGTCACTTTTCTTCAAAACATTTGCCATTTTATTATTCCTCCGCGCAAACCGTCATTATATTTTTGTCAATATTTAAACCATTATACTATATTTTTAAAAAAATATCAATAATTTTTATATTAATATTATATAGCACCTACAAAAAATATATATTATGGAATTATGAAATGTAGGAAAATAAAATATGAAACGTTTTTGTTGTATTATTTTGAAAAGTGTGTTAGAATATGTCAGCACATTCGATAAAAGGGTGAAAATATTGGAAAAACAAAAGAAAAACGCTCTGCACAAAGGGCACAGAGACAGAATAAAACAAAGATATATGAAAACAGGAATAGACGGATTTCAGGAACATGAAATACTTGAAATGTTATTGTTTTTCGGAATTCCATTTAAGGATACGAATGCACTGGCTCACGAATTGATAAACAATTTTGGAAGTTTGGAAGGTGTATTAAAAGCTCCGCCGGAGAGTTTGAACTCTTTTAAGAATATGACGAAAAATTCAGTGGTTTTGCTTAAGTTAGTTTCAGATATATGCAAAATGAATTCTGAAAAACAAAAAATAAAACCTAAAAGGGTTAATTCAATAGAAGATATAAAACGTCTTTTGTTGGATAAATATTATGGAATTGACAGAGAAGTCATATCTCTCATACTACTTGACAACAAAAATAAGATTATTGATTGTATGACGCTTGTTGAAGGCAGTGATTTTGCAAGCGAAGTGGTACTTGGAGACATAACGAGAATTGCTAATTCAAGGGGAGTTACGCGCATTATGATTGCGCATAATCATCCCGATAACAAAGGTGTTTCTGTTGGCGATATAACTGCTACGAAAAAGGCTCTGTTTTATCTTAAGGGCGTTAATATGGAACTTTGCGAAAGTTTTGTTGTGACAAACACCAAGGTAATTGAAGTCAGCAAGGTTATTGAAAAAAACATGAATAATAACCAAAAAGACAAAAATAATGCTGTGTAAAAATTTTTACACAGCATTTGTTTTTTTTAGAGTATACCATTGAATTTTTCTTTATATCTTGCGATATTTTCTTCTATAATTTTTTCAGCTTCGTCTCTGTTGCATATTTCTTCAACAACAGTTACCTTGTCTTCAAGGAATTTGTACACTTCAAAGAAGTGCTTGATTTCCTGGAATTGATGAACGGGAAGTTCGGGAAGATTGTGGTATGTATTAAGTGACGGGTCGCCAAAGGGAATGGCAATTATTTTTTCGTCAACTTCGTTGTTGTCAAGCATTTTGAGAACGCCTATCGGATAACATTCAACGATAGACATCGGCTGAAGCTGTTCTTGGCAAAGAACAAGAACGTCAAGCGGGTCGTTGTCCTGTGAATATGTACGCGGAATGAAACCGTAGTTTGCGGGATAGTGTGTTGACGTAAAAAGTACGCGGTCGAGTCTCAAAAGACCGCTTTTTTTGTCAAGCTCGTATTTCATTTTTCCGCCTTTGGGAATTTCTATAACACACAAGAATTTCTCGGGGGTTATTCTGTCTTTTTCAAAATCATGCCAAGGGTTCATAATATTTCTCCTATCTACATAAACGTGTCGTTCTTTTTTATTTCAGAGTCCGTTTCGTCTTTGTCGTATAGAAAAATACGGTCGTTTTTCTTTACGTATTTTTCGGGCAGAACGACGTTCTTTGGGTTGTTATTTTGTTTTTTGATTTCCGTATTATTCAATGTAAAACACCTGATTATAAAAAATATTTCATAATTAGTTTTTGTTGTTTCACAATAATTATACAGAATCAATTTACTAAGTATAATTTACCACTTTTTTTCTGTATTGTCAAGGAATTATTAATAAGCTTTGTGTAAACAAAAACTGCACCCATATAGGTTGGGTGCAGTTGTGTTTTTATCCTTCAAAGTTTTCATCAACTCTGCCTTCAACTGAGACAGGCTGGTATGAAAAATAGTCTACGGGGTTAACGTAGTTTCCGTCTTTTTTGAGTTCAAAATGCAAATGCGATTCTTCTGCAAGTTCGAGCAGAGTACTGTCGCCGATTGACGATATATTCTGACCGCAGAAAACGGGAGCGCCTTCTTCAATTCCTTCGCAAACTTCTTCGGAAAGGCCCATATAATATGAAACAAGACCATTGGGGTGGCTGATTGAAATACAGTTACCCATCATAGGGTCGTTGTAGATGTTCTCAACAGTGCCTTCGGCAATAGCCATAACGGGCTCGCCGATATCTGCAAGAATATCAATACCTGAGTGAACGCGGTAGTCGTTCATAGTCAAAGAATAAACAGGCATATCAATGTCATATCCCTTCAAAAGATATCCTTTTGAAAGCGGTGGCATAATATTGAGCTTGACAGGAGAAATAACGTCCTTGCTAGGCTCTGTCTGTTCGGGGGTGTTGTCTGTCGTATCCGTCTTGTTGGTAGAATCAGCGACAGGCTTTGTTTCTTTGTTTTCTGTGTTTTTGGTTGAGTCAGTAACTTTTGGCAAGGGGTTATTTGTATTATTTTTCTTTGTACCCGTTACCACACTGAATACCGTCATACATACTACCGCCACGATGATGAGTGCCAGCACTATGTATAACACAAGATTGGCTTTATTTTTGTTTGTGTTATCCATTGTTTTCCCACCTTTATTTGATTTTTCAAAGGTATTTTTGACCGGGGAAAACAAATTTATTCAGTATTTACAAATTTTCAGAAAAACATATTTTTTTTATAACGTACCCTGCAATCATAAGTCCCGCTAATGACGGAACAAAAGATATTGATGCGGGTACTCTCTGTCCGCGAAGGACTGGTTCTTCTTCGCTGAAAAGCACGGGTACACCCTTTATATTTCTTGTTCTGAGTTCATATCTCATTACTTTTGCTAAAGGACATACGGTAGTTTTACTTATGTCGCATATTTTGAATTTGCTTACGTCAAGCTTGTTGCCCGTACCCATAGATGAAATGATTTGTATATCATTTTCTTTGCAGCAACTTATAATTGCAATCTTTGCAGTAACGTTATCTATACAGTCAACGACAAAATCAACCTTTTCAGATAGTATAATCTCTTTTGCATTTTCGGCAGTTACGAATATGTCTTTTGTAATAACGTTACATTCAGGGTTAATCTTACGTATTCTTTCAGCCATAACGTCGACCTTTTTCAAGCCGACAGTAGAAGTATCTGCAATCAGCTGACGGTTAATATTGGATAGAGAAACGGTATCAAAATCAACAAGTACAATCTTGCCAATTCCTGTACGCGCTAAAGCTTCTGCAGTAAAACTGCCTACACCGCCGACACCAAATACCATAACTGATGAATTGATAAGCTTGTCGGTATTTTCCTGTCCTATCAGCGAAGACTGTCTTTCAAGCCAAGAATTGTTTTCTCTTTCCATAATAATATTACCCCTTTATAATATATCCGCCAACACGTCCCTTGCATTAGCAGGCATAACATTATTATAGACTAAAAGGTTTAATATTGCAACAGCATCTTCTTTGTTACGCGCGATGTCGTATAGAAAATCATATTCGGTTGTAATTCCGTTTTCGTTTTGCAGAATGAGTATGGAGTATACGGTATCATCGTCAATAATGTCGTAATCTTTTCGGTCAGTCAGAATAAGACTGTAATCAAGATTGATTTCTTCGTTTTCCGGAACAATTGTATGTAGATTTGCCACAGTATGTTTTTTCATAACACACCTCCAATTTTGGTTTAGAGTGGTTTTTTCATTATACTGCTTTGACTTTAGCGTGTAAAGAAATATTTGTCGCAGAAAAACGACATAGTTTTGGAAAAATATGTATATTTTTGTCACTTTTTTTGCTTTTTTTTTAACGAGTACCCTTTTTACTCAAAATACGGCATAAAATTCATATAACTTTGTCGAAAATTGTCGAAAAATAACAGGTAAAATAAAGGCGTATTGCCAGAAAGATACCAATGACAAGACGCAAAAATACATATATAATTGTATTGTAATAATAAGTACATAAGGAAGAGAAGAATGAAAAGAAGAATAAAAACAGAGCCACTGTCAAACCTTGCTTTGTGGATAATAAAAATAGGTATGCCGATAATTTCCCTTGTTTTTTTCTACATATTGTATAGACTTCAGTCAGCCGATGCCAATAGAATGGCTTGGGAATACGTAAGATGTTTGTCAATGCTTGAATATGGAATGATGAGTTTTACGCTTGTGTTTTGCGGCGCTATATTAGCCGATTTTGCAGAAAAGAGAAAATAAAAAAACCGTACAGCTTTTGTACGGTTTTTTACTTTATATTAGATAATCTCACAAATGTACGCTATATAGTCAAGCGAAGACAAAGCTTCAATAATCGCTTTATGTGATTTGAATTGTCTGAGATGCTCTTTTGTAATTGTAATAGCGATTGTGTATACGCTGAGTCCTGAGTTTTGATACGCTGGGTTTGCTTCAATGTCGTCAATATTAAGTCCGAGCTTTCTTATAGTGTTGAGAAACTCGTGTAAGTCATTTTTGTTTTTGAGTTCAAGGTGAATTTCAAAATGGTTTGACTTGTTTTTGAGATATGCTTCAAGTGACGGAAGGATTGCAAGGCAGAAAAATAAAAGTATGTAACAGAGTAGTGCTATTGTATAAAAACCTGCTCCTACAATAAGACCGAGAAAACTTGTTGACCACAAAGCTACCGCTGTTGTAAGTCCTTTTATTTGGTTTTTTGAGCTGTAAAGAAGTGAGTTTGCGCTTATAATCGCAATACCTACAACCGTTGCCGCCGCAAGAATAATGGCCGTTATATCGTTCCAACAGAAAAGTCCTATTATCATTGACATGGTTGAAGCCAATGCAACAAGAATAAACGTACGAAGTCCTGCCGAATGGCGTTTTCTTGCTCGTTCACAGCCTATTGTACCTGCCATTAAAAATGCTAAAACAATTCTGAATGCCGCTGAGTAAACGTTAATTTGTGATGACCACTCTCCCAAAAGCTTTGCCAATGGGTCAATAATACCTGATAAATTCATAATGTTATCTCCTGTTCAAAAATCTTCCGCGATTGAATAATTCAAAGCCTTCTTCATACTGTTGTTCTTCGGCAGCTTCAGTAAAGGCTTTTTCATTTTCGTTTTCTTCTTGTTTTCTTCTCACTTCTTCTTTGTGTATCTGCTGAAGCTGTTCAACAAGAATGTCAATCTGTGTTTTGGGTTTTCCGTTTTCGTCTAAAAGTTCAATGTTTGCAATCTCTTCGAGAACTTCTGAGTATGAGCCCGATTTAAAAAGTGCAACCTTTGCAAGAATGGGGCCTACAAGTTCATACATAATACCTGCTGAGAGAATTACCGTTTGTATGCTTCCGCCAAGGTCTGAGCCGAGCGAACGTACGCACAGAGCTACTAACGGAATAGCAACCCCTGCCTGCGGGATAAGAGCTAAACCAAGGTAGTTTCTTGTTTTTTGTATTTTCTTTGTAATTAAAGAGCCTAAGTAAGCTCCTGAATATTTGCCTACTATTCTTATCGCGAAATAAAGTACACTTATCAAGAAAAGAGAAATGCCGATATTTCCGCTTGTTGACATAAGAGAGCTTAGGTTGAAATTCATACCCGACCTTACGAAAAATAGAAGTAAAATCGGTGGGCTGAAGTAATTTAACTGTTTGAACAGTTTTTCATCTCCCGATACGTTTCTGTACACAGTCCCCATAGCCATACAACCAAGCAAGGGAGAAACGTCAAGAACTACACATATACCACAGAACAATAGCAAAACGCTTATTGAAATAATAAGTCTGTTATCTTTTGAGCGTTTGCCGGGTGGCATAAGAAGCAATATAAGAAATGCCATTATGCTTCCAAGAACTATCATAAGTATATTCTTGATTGCCGGAATAACTATCGACTGTGTCAGCGATGCGGAATGTGTGCTTGCGGATAAAGATGCCGCGACAGATACCGCAATACTGAAAGCGAAAAGACCGATGATGTTGTCTGCCGCTATAACTTGCAGTAAGGTGTTTACAAAATCGCCCTTAGCCTTTGTCTGTCTGATTGTCATCATTGTAGATGTAGGAGCTGTAACAGATGCCAATGCAGAAAGCACGATAGAAAACGCAAGGTCAAGTCTTAGTATAAAATACGTAAGAATAAATACTACGGAAGCTGACATTGACGATTCAAGAACCGCTATAAGAAGTGACTTCAGACCGTTGTTTTTGAATGATGAAAATTTGAAGTATTCTCCTATACAGAATGAAATGAGCGCCAAAGCAATATCGGCAAGAAAGTCTGTACCTTCTATTACGCTTTTTGGAATAATGTTTAAAAAGTATGGCCCGATTACTATTCCGATGATTATGTATGCAGTAACGTTGGGAAGTCTGACAAGCTTGGTAACCCTTGTTGTCAGAAAGCCTAAAAAGAGCATCAACGCTACTGAAATAATTATACTTGCAGCCGAGCCGTCTGTAAGATTAAGAATTGAATTGAGCATATTGATTTACTCCGTTTTATTGTATTTGCTTCAACAAAATATCTTAAATATAAAAAACTGTTGCAATTAAAGTGTTTATATGATACACTATACTTAGTAGAAAGAAAAATTATTTTATTTTAGTTTTTGATAAATATTATTAATAGTTCGAGAGGTGCTGTATGGTAGACCCTAAAATTGAATCGTTGTTGACTGTTGCAAAGTACGGAAATTTTACAAGAGCAGCTGAAGTTTTATCTTTGACGCAGCCTGCTGTCAGCCATCATATCAAGCAGCTTGAAAACGAGCTTGGTGTTGTTATCTTTTCTCGCAAAAAGGGCGATTTGAAGCTGACAAATGCGGGTGAGATTGTAGTAAAATACGCTTTGAGAATTAACTCTGTATACGACAGAATGAAAGAAGTTTTGTCGGACAGAGAAAACAATATTGAGCGTCTGAGAATAGGTATTACACATACGGCTGAAAGTAATATTATCGCGGAAGTTCTTGCGAAATACGGAAACGATAATCCCGATATAATTATAACAATCATAACAGATTCCATAAAAAATCTTTATAGTATGCTTGAAAACTATGAGATTGATTTTGCGATTGTTGAAGGTGTTACGGGTAATGCTGACGTAAATTCCGTGTTGCTTGACACAGACTACCTTGTTTGTGCTGTTGCAAATGAAAATCCCATATCAAAACAGTCTATGATTACCATAGACGAGCTTAAGAATCAGAGACTTATTCTTCGTCTGCCTATGTCGGGTACGGTTAACCTTTTTGTAAGCAGCCTTGAAAGTATAAACAGGTCTATTGACGAATTCAACGTTATTCTTGAAGTGGACAACATTGATACAATCAAGACTCTTATAAGAAAAAATCTCGGTGTTTCCATTCTGCCGAAGTCAACTTGTATGGATGAAGTGCGTAAGCAGAAGATGGCTATACTTCCCATTGAAAACCTGAGTATGATACGTGAAACGAATATCATTTATCTCAAAGATTTCAACCATACTGAAGTGTTGCAGGACATAACAAAACTTTACAACAAAATATCAAAAGTACAGAAATAAATGACAGAGCAAGGATTGTTAATACGCAATCCTTGCTTTTTTGTGTGTAATCGGCAGGTCTTAGCAGAGTTACAGTATTGATTTTTGCAGATAAATAGTATATAATAATACTAATTGTAAATATTGGGCAAAAATATTAACCTTTGGAGAAGAGTATGAGAAAACAGTTCAGCATAAACCTTGTAGCTCAGTTTATTGCTTTTTTTGTGAATATATGCGTAAGTTTTTTTCTTACGCCCTTTATAGTTGATAACATCGGGGTAGATGCAAACGGTTTTGTTACTTTGGCAAATAACTTCGTTGATTATGCACAGCTTTTTACAGTTGCTCTCAACTCAATGGCGGGAAGATATATTACGATAAAAATTCATCAAAAACAGGGCGAAGAAGCGAGTAAGTATTTTACGTCAGTATTTTTTGCAAACCTGTTTTTATCAGCGATATTCACGGTTGTTTTTTCCGTTGTTATCATATTCCTTGACAAATTTTTGAACATATCGTCTGCAATGGTGGGCGACATAAAAATGCTTTTTGCATTGGTTTTTGCGAATTTTATAATAGGTGTTTTTGCGTCAAACTATTCAGTATCAACTTTTATTGCAGACAGACTTGACAAGACGGCATTTTGTAACGTAAGAAGCTATATATTAAAAGCTTTGATTCTTGTGGTATGCTATTCATTTTTCAGACCCCTTACGTTTTACGTTGGTATTGCGATGATTGTTATGAGTATCAATAATCTCATTACCCATATCTACTACAAGAAAAAATTTGTACCTGAACTTCAGATTGACAAGAAATATTTTAACCTTAAATATATATGGGAACTCGTTTCATCAGGTATATGGAATACGATAACAAAACTCAGTTCAATACTTTCGTCGGGGCTTGATTTGCTGATTACCAATATATTTGTAAATGAAATTGCGATGGGCGTACTCAACCTGTCAAAAACTATGTCAAACTACGTACTTACGCTTTTTGGTACGTTAGCGGCAATATATGCACCCCGTCTTACAAAGCTGTTTGCATTGAATGATGAAAAGGGAATGAAAGAAGACCTTTTGTCATCAATCAAGCTTATGGGTCTTTTGGCTGCTTTGCCGATTGCCGTGCTTGTCAGTTTTGGACATCCTTTTTATAAACTATGGGTTCCAAGTCAGGACGCAGGACTCTTACAGCTTTTGACTGTAATTACTATGTTTAATTTGATTTTTGCTCTGCCGCTTGAGCCTTTGTATAACATTTTTACGGTTGCAAACAAGATTAAGACGTCTGCTATTGCATTGATACTGTTCAGTATAGGCAGTATTTCAACTGTTTTTGTTGGACTCAATTTTATTACAAACGAAACAACGAAGATAATATATATTGCATCGGTAGGAGCTTTTTATAACGTTGTAAGACTTCTTACTTTCTTGCCGCTTTACGGTGCAAAATGTTTGAATTTCAAACTGACAACTTTTTATCCCGCGATTTTCAAAAACGTACTTGCAGTTGTAGTTTTGTCTGCAATAGGACTTGGTATAAACTCAGTGATTAGTATTGATAATTGGGTGAAAATGATTGTTTGTTGCGCTTTGCTTTGTATTATAGGTCTTGTGTTGAACTTATTTATTCTGTTCAACAAAGCAGAAAGAAAAGAAGTTTTTGAAGTGGCAAAGAAGATTATTTCAAGATTTAAGAAAGCGTAATATACTTTTTTGAAGGAGTGTAGATTATGGCAATTCCGAAGATTATCCACTATTGTTGGTTTGGCAGGGGCGAGCTTCCTGAAGATTA
>JAZRPI010000085.1:0-1960 GCA_045649165.1 Eubacteriales bacterium
GTGCGCACACTGCATTATTACGATGAAATAGGATTGTTGATGCCAGCCTTTGTTGACAAAACTACAGGCTATCGCTTTTACGACGAAAAATCTTTTCTTCGTATGCAAGAGATTCTCTTTTACCGTGAACTTGACTTTTCATTAAAGGCTATTCGCGAGATTTTGTCAGCTCCGAATTATGACAAAAACAAGGCACTGAACGAGCAAAAACAACTTCTTATACTCAAAAAAGAGCGGTTAGAGCGGTTAATTTCTGCTATTGACGGTGCCGTGAAAGGAGAAAACGTTATGACAGCATTCGATAATAGCGAATTTGAAAAATACAAGGCTGAAGCTAGAGAAAAATGGGGCAATACTTCTGCATACAAAGAACACACAGAAAAAACAAAGAATTATTCCAAGCAGAAATGGGATACTCTTGCCAAAGATATGGACTGCATTATGGCAGATTTTGCGGTGTGCATGAAGAATGGAGAAACATCGGATTCTGATGAATCACAGAGCCTTGTGAAAAAACTTCAAAACCATATCACAGAAAACTACTACCTTTGTACAAATGAGATTTTAGCAGGTCTCGGTCAGATGTATGTCCAAGATGAACGCTTCAAGAATAACATTGATAAGCATGCTGACGGAACAGCGACATTTATCTGCGAAGCAATTGAAGTCTATTGCGGAAAATAAATCAAAATAAAAAACATCTAAAAGTGAGTGTATTATGGAATTTAATGAAAAATTACAAAATTTGAGAAAGCAAAAAGGACTTACGCAGGAAGAACTTGCAGAGGCTTTATATGTGTCCCGAACAGCTATTTCAAAATGGGAGTCAGGCAGAGGATATCCGAGCATAGATTCTTTAAGAGAGATAGCGAAATTTTTCTCGGTGACGATAGATGAACTGCTTTCAAGCAACGAAGTCCTGAGTATTGCAGAAGAAGATAATAAACAAAAAGAAAAGCATTTCCAATGTTTGCTGTTTGGTCTTCTTGATATAAGCATCATAATGTTATTCTTCCTGCCATTCTTCGGACAAAAAGCAGATGAAGTAGTTCAGGAAGTTTCACTTTTATCCTTAACCAAAATTGCACCGTATTTGAAAACTGTATACTATACTATTGTAATCAGCATTATAGTATTTGGAGTCCTTACACTTGCTTTCCAAAACTGTCAAAAAAGATTTTGGGTTATAACATCGATTGCGTTAAATGCAATTGCAGTACTTTTGTTTATTATAAGTTCACAACCTTATGCAGGAGCTTTTCTATTTATATACCTGATAATTAAGGTTCTAATACTTATGACACAGAAAGTATCACGAGTGTGACAACCCGTTTCTTGAGATTTTCAATGCCTTCCTGTAAAGTATTTTCAGGCGAAAGCCGAATACAAATCAGGAAGGTTGATAAAATTGAAAAGAAAAAGTTTTTACATTGGGTTAGGGTTACTTGTATTATTCGTTATTTGGACAGTAGCTCTTCGGTTAGTTGATGTAGCAGAAATCGGGCCGCGAAATTCGAGTGTTGGTTTTTCAACACTTAACAAGGTAATTCACGACGTTACAGGCGTAAATATGTCGTTGTATACTGTTACGGATTGGCTTGGGATTGTTCCCATTTGCTTTATAATTGGATTTGGTGTACTTGGGCTTTGTGAGTGGATTAAGAGGAAAAATCTTTTCAAAGTTGATTGCAATATCCTTTTTCTCGGTGGATTTTATATTGTTGTGATGGCAATATATATTTTCTTTGAGATGTTCGTTGTAAATTACAGACCAATACTTATAAACGGATGTTTAGAAGCGTCCTATCCCTCATCAACAACTATGCTTGTAATGTGTGTTATGCCGACTGCTATAATGCAGTTAAATACACGCATTAAAAATAGCATACTTAAGAAATGTGCGAACATTCTGATTACTGCTTTTATTACTTTTATGGTAATAGGCAGACTCATTTCGGGC